>CP107208.1:3000000-3159018 GCA_025758045.1 Oscillospiraceae bacterium
CCGGTATCTTCCTCCGCCTCATTCTCGCAGGTCAGCACTGCCAGCAGCACGCCCAGCAGCACAGCCCCCGCCGCCAGCAGCACCAGCGGCAGCATTTTTTTACGGTTCATGGGGTCTCCTTATCTTCTGCGCCGGATCACGCAGATCACAAGCCCGGCCACCACACACACGATGGGCAGCACAATGGTAAACAGCAGCCCCAGCACGATGATCATGTTGTTGGGCACGGTCAGGCTGGCGGCGCTCAGGCTCTTGCCGCTGATGACCGCGGTGGTCTGCTCGCCGTCGAACCAGTTGACGATGCTGCCCAGCAACTGGGCATTGCCGCCGGACACGCTCTGGTTGATGGTGCCCTGCAAAAAGTTGGGGCAGTTGATCCACACCACGCGGGTGCCGGTGGTGGTGTTCTCGGCGGCCAGGGCCACGTCAAAGCTGCCTTCGGGGTCGGTGTCGGCCTTCTGGGCGGTCTCGGCGGTGGCGTAGCCTTCCATCGAGTAAGCGGTCGAACTGGTGGACAGCAGGCTGGTAAAGGTGTAGTCACCATCCTCGTGCTTCACGATGCCCTGGGCGATGGGGGTGTACACCATCATGTTGCTGCCCACACCGGCGGTGATCTCGTTGCTCTGCACCGTCGGCAGCAGGTAGGTCTGGGGGTAGCCGTAGGGGTAATGGTTGGCGTCGTTTTCAATGAGCAAGCCCGCTTGGTGGGTCATGCCGCAGCTTTCCAAAATGGCATCCAGGCGCGGGGTGTCGGTGGTAAAGTCGGTCACGACCAGCAGCTTGCCGCCGTTTGTTACGTAGTCGCTCAACAGGGCGGCTTCGGCCTCGGTCAGGTCGGCCAGGGGCGCGTTCAGCAGCAGGCTGTCGGCATCGGCGGGGATGCTGCCCGCCGTGGTCAGGTTCAGTTCCTCGGTGGTCACACCGGCGTTGGTCAGCGTGTCGGTAAAATCGGTGTCCAGCGCCAGTTCGCCGTGGCCGGTCAGCTGGTAGAGCTTATAGGCCGTGGTGCGGCTGACCTGGGCCAGGGCGCTTGTCAGGGCGTTTTCGGCTTCAAAGGTGTACTGCTGGCTGCCGCTGGTGTAGTAGTTCTCAATGTCCAGCTGGTACATATCGTTGTAGCCCACCACACGGTAGTTATCGCCGCAGCTCAGAACGACCGAGCCGGTGGCCGCGCCGTCGTACTGCTGGGCAAAGGTCGGGTACAGCACCGGGTCGCGCTGCTGCCAGCCGAAGTGGCTGCTTTCGTCGGCATAGCGGTCCAGCAGGCGGGTGATGTTGGTATCCTCCTGCCCAGACTCGACCAGGTAGTAGGCGGTGACATCGCTGTTCAGCTCGTGCAGCAGATTTTTCGATGTATCGCTTAACGTAAACAGGGACGAAGTGGAAATATCAAACTCGGTCCACTTGCTGGGCAATGCCTGCACCACCAGGTTGACCAGGATCACAAAGGCCAACACCACCACGGCCAGCACGGTGGCGTAGCTGCCGCTGCGCAGGGTGCGCTTGCTGCCCTGCAGGTTTTTCAAGTCAAACTTTTTCATGGTCAACGCCCCCTTAGTGCCAACGGCGGCGTTCCAGCGACTGCCCCGTCAAAAACAAAAACAGCGCGATCACCGAAAGATAGTACACGATGGCCGACACGCTGAACATGCCGCCCACTACGCCGTTGAACGGCTGGAACAGTGCCAGCGCTCCCAGCACCGCGTTAAAGGCCGAGAGCAGCCACGCCGGGCGCAGCTGGAACAGCACCACCAGCACCACAGCGCCCGCACTGAACACGCCCAGGCCAACCGGCAGGCTTTTGCAAAGCACACCCACCAGCACAGCCGCGATGAGCAGTACCACCAAAAACACGATGAGCGCCAGCAGGTTGCCGCTGGTGAACATGGTCTTGATGCCGTTCATCAGGTAGGCGATGAGCAGCGCGCCAAAGGTGGCCAGGTAGGCAATGATCTGGTTTTCGGTCAGCGCCGAGATCCAGGTCCCCACAGCCAGGCAGACCGCGCCCAGCAGCAGATACGCAAACAGTGCGCTGAACGCCGACACCAGCGACACCGTGCCGAATGCCGTCAAGATCAGCGGCATAATAACGGCCACGGTCAGCGGCAGGGCAAACACCACGACCTCGGCCAGGAACTTGCCCAGCACGATGCCGGGGACGCTGACCGGGCTGGTCAGCAGCAATTGGTCGGTCTTGTTGCGGCGGTCCTCGGCAAAGCTGCGCATGCTGATGGCGGGCAGCAGGAACAGCATGATCAGCGTAGTTGTGTACAAAACGGACGCAAAGTCCGACGAAGCGTACATCAGGTTGCGGTTGGTAAAGTACAGCCCCAGGAAAAACAGGCTGACCGCCGCGGTGACGTAGCCCACCATGCCGGTGTAGTAGCTTTTGGTTTCCCGTTTAAAGATGGCAGCCATTTATTCTGCCTCCTGTTCATTGGTTTCCGTTTCGGTCGTTTCGGTTTCTTCCGGCGCCTCGGTCAGCTGCAGGAACACATCCTCCAGGCTCATGCTCTCGGCTCTCAGATTCAGCACCGGGCAGCCTGCCTTGGCCAGTGCCAGAGACAGCGCACCGCGCAGGTCGGCGCCGCTCTCGCTTACGGCGGTAAAGCTGACCTCGCCGCCCTTTTCGGCGGTCACCCGCAGGTCGGTCAGGCCGGGCACGGTGGCGGCCGCAGCCAGCACGGCGTCCCGTTCGCCCTGGGCGGTGGCCGAGATGGTGCCCTTGGCGGCCAGCTTGCCGGCCAGTTCCTCGGGCGTGCCCTGGGCTACCAGTTTACCATGGGCAATGATGAGAACGCGGTCGCAGACGGTCTGCACCTCGCTTAAAATATGGCTGGACAAAATGACCGTGTGGGTCTTGCCCAGGTCATGGATCAGGTTGCGGATTTCGATCATCTGCGCAGGATCCAGGCCGACGGTGGGCTCGTCCAGGATGATGACCTTGGGGGTGCCCAGCAGCGCCCCGGCAATACCCACGCGCTGGCGGTAGCCCTTGGACAGGTTGCGGATCAGCCGCCCTTCCATCTCCTGCAGGCCGGTGCGGGCACAGGCGTTTTCTACAGCCGCGATGCGGTCGGCCTTTTTGCGGGTGCCCTTCAGCTCGGCCACAAACAGCAGATATTCCCGCACAGTCATATCCTGGTACAGCGGCGGCTGCTCCGGCAGGTAGCCGATGCAGGCCTTGGCGGCGGCGGGTTCCTCGGCAATATCATGGCCGTTGATGGTCACGGTGCCGTCGGTGGCCGACAGGTAGCCGGTGATGATATTCATGGTCGTAGACTTGCCCGCGCCGTTCGGCCCCAGCAGGCCGTAGATGCAGCCGTCCTCAACGGTAAAGCTGATGTCATCCACAGCGGTATGGCCGCCGTAGCGTTTCGTCAGATGTTCGACTTGAATCAAAATGCTCTCCCCTTTTTCTATGCAGAGTCATGGACATGATAAAGTATAGCCGCCATTTGTGAAAATTGTGCGATAGCCTTATGAAAAAATGTGGGACAGTGCTGCCACCATCCCACAAAATTCAAACCAGTTCAACTCGATATTTCTTCATCCAATAATTTACCTGCAAAAACCAGGCGATCGTCTGCGGCGTGGTCATCAGCTGGCCGTACCAGGGCACGGGGTTGTCGGCCCCGCTGGCCAGCAGTACTTCCAGTGCCTCCTTTTTGATAATGGCAAGCAGCGGCGCCGCCGGGTCAGAAATCACCCGCCGCAGCTCGGCACTGACTGCCGCTAAATACGCCGGGTTCCAGGTCTTGGGGTAGGGGCTCTTGCGCCGCCACAAAACCTCTTTGGGCAAAACGCCCTGCATGGCGTAGCGCAAAAGGCCCTTCTCCTGGCCCTGGTAATCCTTAAAATCCCACGGCACAGCGTAGAGATACTCTGCAATGCGATAATCGCAGAACGGCACGCGCACCTCCAGGCCCGAGTACATGCTCATCCGGTCCTTGCGGTCCAGCAGCGTCTGCATGAACCAGGCAAAGTTCAAATTGACCATCTGGCGCATCCGGGTCTCCACTGCATCCCGCCCCGGCAGCACCGAGGTCTCGGCCAGCGTTTGCTGATACCGCGCATCCACAAACGCTGCCGGGTCGATGTCCCCCAGCACGCCCTCCTTTATAAATGCCGCCCGGTAGGCCGTGGACTGCGCCCAGGGGAAGCCGTACTTTTCCCGCACGGCGGGGTCGCGGTACCATGGGTAACCGCCAAAAATTTCGTCGGCGCACTCGCCCGAAAGCGCCACCGTGGCATGGGGCTTGATCTGGCGGCAGAACAGCAGCAACGAGGAATCCACGTCCGCCATGCCGGGCAGGTCGCGGGCCTCCACCGCGGCGTAGAGCGCCAGCACCAGTTCGGGGGTGTCCAGCGTGACCCAGTGGTGCCGTGCGCCCAAAAAGTCGTTCATCTTGCGGATGTAGGGCGCGTCGGCCCCGGGCTGAAACTTGGTGGCGTGGAAATACCGCCGGTTGTCCTTGTACCCCACCGAGAACGTCTGCAATTGCCGACCCCGCGCGGTAAAATAGGTGTCCGCCACCGCCGAGATCAGGCTGGAATCCAACCCGCCGGACAAAAACGTCGCCACCGGCACATCACTGACCAGCTGCCGCTGGATGGCATCCACGACCAGATCCCGCACGTTGCGGGCGGTGGTCTCGAAGTCGTCGGGGTGGTCGTGGTCAGTCAGCTGCCAGTAGCGGTTCAGGGTCAGGCGGCCGGTGTCAGCCTCATACACGGCGCACTGGCCGGGCAGCAGCTCCCGGATATTTTTGAACACCCCACACCCCGGCGTACGGCCGGGACCAAGCAGCAGCACTTCGGCCAGGCCGTTGGCGTCCACCCGGGGCGGCACGGCCGGGTGGGCCAGCAGGGTCTTGATCTCGCTGCCAAACAGCAGGCTGTCCCCTGTCTGCACGTAAAACAGCGGCTTGACCCCGCAGCGGTCCCGCGCCAAAAACAACGTGCCCGCCCGCTGCGCCCAGACGGCAAAGGCAAAAATGCCGTTGCAGCGTTCCAGACAGCCCGCCCCCCACTGGGCGAAGGCGTGCAGCAGCACCTCGGTATCCGAATGGCCGGTAAAGCTGTGGCCCTTGTTTTGCAGCGCGGTGCGCAGTTCCGGCGTGTTGTACAGCTCGCCATTATACACGAGGGTGTAGCTTTCGCCCTGCCAATCCAGCTGCATAGGCTGCAGGCCGTTCTCAATATCCACCACCGCCAGCCGCGCATGGATGAGCGCCGCCCGCCCGCTGATGAACATGCCCCGCTGGTCCGGCCCACGGCGGGATAAAGTTTGCTGCATCGCGCAATAGGCCGCATACTGCCCCTGGATCACCCGCGGGTCCCGCCCGATCTGCCCTGCGATCCCACACATAAAAAGTCCCCCTTTTCGCTGTGCTCATTCTCTTGCATGAGTATGCGGAAAGGGGGTGGTTTTAGTATTTTATTTATCTATTTTCGTTCGCCGCCACCCTGCGGCGGCTCTCTCGTTTTAACAGCAGTATGCCATTATAAAAGGCTCTGCCGCAAGGTAGGCAGAGCCGGTCTAGCACAATATCAAAAATCAGGCAAAATGATCCACAATCGCCATGGCTACATCATCTTTACTTTGCAGCGGCAACTGCTCTGCCCCCTCGTGGGTGATGATCGTTACCACGTTGGTATCCACACCAAACCCGGCGCCGGGGACTTTCAGGTTGTTGGCCACGATCATGTCCATCTTCTTCTTGTTCAGCTTGGCGGTGGAGTTCTCGACTAGATCCCGCGTCTCCATCGAGAAGCCGCAGACAAACAGCGTTTCCGGCTTGTGTGCGCCGACCCACGCCAAAATGTCATCGGTGCGTTCCAGCGCGATGTTCATCTCGCCATCGTGCTTTTTCACCTTGTCCGATGCTACTTCCGCCGGGCGGTAGTCGGCCACGGCGGCAGCCATCACCAGGGCATCGGCGTCCATGGCGTTGGCCTTTACGGCTTCAAACAGGTCTTTGGCCGTGGTGAACGGCACCTTCTTCACAAAAGGCACGTCCGGCTGGGTGCAGCTCGTCGAGGACAGCAGCACGACCTCCGCGCCGCGCAGCATACAGGCACGGGCCACGGCGTAACCCATCTTGCCGGTGGAGTGGTTGGTCAGGTAACGCACGGGGTCCATCGGCTCCTGGGTGGCACCGGCCGAGACCACCACCTTTTTGCCCGTCAGGTCCTTCTCGCAGGCCAGCTCCCGCAGCACGTAATCCACCAGCACGCTCTCCTCGGGCAGACGGCCGGAGCCGACGTCGCCGCAGGCCAGCAGGCCGGAGCCGGACGGGATGACCGTAAAGCCGTAATGCTCCAGTGTCCTGATGTTATCCTGGGTAATGGGGTTTTCCAGCATGTGGGTGTTCATGGCCGGGGCCACCAGCTTGGGGCAGTGGGCCGCCAGGGTCACGGTGGTCAGCATGTCGTCGGCCTGGCCGTGGGCCATTTTGGCAATCACATTGGCCGTGGCCGGGGCGATGAGCATCAGGTCGGCGGCGTTGGCAAGGCTGACATGTGCCACGTCGTACTGGAAGTTGCGGTCAAATGTATCCACGATGCAGCGTCGATTTGTCAGCGTTTCAAACACCAGCGGAGTGATGAACTCGGTGGCGTTCTGGGTCATCAGCACATGGACGTCGGCGCCCAGTTTGACCAGCGCGTGGGCCACATTGGGCATTTTATAAGCGGCAATGCCCCCGGTAATGCCGAGGACGATGGTTTTGCCTTTCAGGTTCATGGAGATCACATCCTTCATAATGTTAGTATACCCGTTTACAGCACTGCCGTCAATCTGCTATAATGATGCTACATTTTCAGGAAAAGAGACAAACACCATGGTTTTAGCAGTTGACATCGGCAACAGCAACATCTGCATCGGCGGGCTGGCGGGCGAAGCGCACCGCGACATCCTGTTCACCACCCGGATGGTCACCCGCCCCCGCTGCACAGCGGATGAATACGCCGCCGAGCTGCGATTTTTGCTGGGGCGCTTAAAGGTCGACCCCACCGCCTGCGAGGGCGTCATCGTGTGCAGCGTAGTACCGGGGTTAACGCCCGTACTGGCCCACGCCTGCAGGCGGCTGACCGGCAGGGACGCTTTAATTGTGAGCAACGCGCTGGACACCGGCCTGACCTTTGCCGTGGACGAGCCGGACCGCGTGGGCCGCGACCGTCTGGCTGATGCCGCAGCCGCCGCAACGCATTATCCCCTGCCCTGCATGACGGTGGACATGGGCACGGCCACGACCTACAATGTGCTTTCGGCCGAGGGCTGCTTTTTAGGCGGGTTCATCGTGCCCGGCGTGCAGACCAGCCTGCGGGCCATCAGTGCAGGCACGGCCCAGCTGCCGCCCATCGCCCCGGAACCGCCGGAGCATCTGGTCGGCCGCAACACGGTCGAGGCGCTCAACAACGGCGCGATGTTTGGCACTGCCGCCATGCTGGACGGCCTGGCCGACCGTGTGGAAGCGGAACTGGGCCAACCGCTGACGGTAGTCGCCACCGGCGGCTTAGCGCCTTACATCATGCCCTGCTGCAAACGGAAGATTTTGTATGATGGAGATCTGCTGTTTAAGGGCCTGGCTTTGATTTGGGAACGGAATTCTTGATTTTTATTTATGGCAACACCGCACAATTCCCGCCTAACGGCTTAAGCACCGCTCCGGCGGCTGCGGCACGGCATCTGCGTTGCCAAAATGCTCGATAATGTCGGGTTGCGGTACCCGCATCGTGCTTCGGGGACAAAAGCCCCTCGCACTCTGCGACCGCTGCCCCTGCTTCGGTTCGCTGTATCCGCCACCGGCGGCGCTCACCTTTGCAGCACAAAGTATTATCTGCGCTTTTGGCTTAGCAGCTGCCGCACCTCGCTCGCCGTATCGGCACTTAGAATTGTGCGGTATTGCCTTATATGTTTACACTTTGCGGGGGACACCACATGGTGGTGTCCCCCGCAAAGCAGAATATAATAATTACATGTCCACAGTAACCGGCACCGCGCCATAGTTGCGGATATTCAGCACATGGCAGCTGCCTTCGCCGAAGCAGGCATCGATGGTCGCCTTGTAAGTATCCAGCAGATCATAAGGCACAAATGCCTGGATGGTGCCGGCGAAGCCGCCACCCTGCAGACGCCAGGCACCGCGGCCGTTCAGCACTTTCTGGCTCAGGGCCAGTGCGATGGGCACACCCTGCTCCTTGTAGTTCTTGATGCTGTAAGCATTCTGGTTGAACTCAAAGCTGGAGTGGCCGCCCTCGACGATCAGCTTCAGGAAGGTATCCATATCGTCGGCGCGCACGGCATCGCACAGGGCGGCGGCGCGGCGGCAGTCGTTGTAGAAGTGGATGGCACGCACCACAGCACGGTCGCCCACGGCCTTGCGCAGCTGCGGGATGGCGGCGTAGAACGCGTCCTCGTCCACCTCGCGCAGGACTTTTTTGCCCATCTGCTCGGCCACGCTCTCCATCTCGCGGCGGATGGCAGCGTAATCATCCGTCAGGTCAGCGTGGCTGCCCTTGGTGTCGGTGATGCACATGGCCAGCTTGTGCTTGGCCAGGTCGATGGACGTCTGGCCCACGATGGGGTGTGCCGGATCCTTGAAGTCGATGGTGATGACGCCGCCGACAGCACAGGCGGTCTGGTCCATCAGGCCGCAGGGCTTGTCGAAGAAGACGTTCTCGGCATACTGGCCGATCTGGGCGATCTTGACCTGGGAAAATTTCTCCATGTCGTTATCGTTGTACTCGCCGCGCAGGATGGCACCGATACAGACCTCGAAGGCGGCGGAGCTGGACAGGCCGGAGCCGCGCAGCACGTTGCTGGTGGTGTAGGCGTCAAAGCCGCCGACCTTGCCGCCCGCGTTGACGATACCGGCGGCCACGCCGCGGATCAGGGCAGCGGAGTGCTCCTTCTCCTGCTCCTGCGGGACCAGATTGGTCACGTCCACATCGTCGATCTTCTCAAAGCCCAGGGACTTGACGCGGATGATGTTCTCCTCGTTGGGGGAAACGACCGCCACAATGTCCAGGTTGACGGAACCCGCCAGCACCACGCCGTTGTTGTGGTCGGTGTGGTTGCCGCCGATCTCGGTGCGGCCGGGGGCGGAGTAGAGGCGCACGGAGCGCCCGGAGCCAAACTCGTTCTCGAACTGGTCGATGACGGAAATGTAACGCTCACGCTGGGCGTTTACGTCCACATCAGCACCGTAAAGTTTTACAAAAGCTGCATCATAGGCACCCTGCTGGATCTGCTGTTTCAGTTCAATGGTGTTCGCCATAATTGCACTCGCCTTTCTGTTGCGCGGCTCTTTTCGCCAGTATGCACAAAATGAGCCTGTATCTTTTAGGCAAACGGACAAAGTACACCGCCGCCTGCCGGGTTCTTAATCTTAGTATAACAAATTTTGAAAGAAAGTAAACATTTTTTTACGGCGCTTTTATGGACTTTTGATGAATCCCCTGCTATAATAAAATTACTATATTTTGCCCGCGGCCCCGGCTGCAGGCAAGGCGGCGCGGTGCCGGGGCGGCACCGCGCGGAGAGGGAGCTGTCATGGATAACGAAACCAAGCAATCCTATAAGCAGAGCTACACCGATAATGTAGAGCTGTCCATCTTCAACTGCGGGCATGAGTACTGCCAGCCGGGCCACACCTGGGGCCCCGGCGTGCGCGATCATTACCTCATCCACCTGGTGGTGGCGGGCCGCGGCGTGTACCAGGTCAACGGGTCGTCCTATACCCTGCAGGAGGGCGATCTGTTTCTGGCCAAGCCCAACCAGCTGATCACCTATGCGGCGGACGAGACCGACCCGTGGGAGTACTATTGGGTAGGCTTCAACGGGGCCTGCGCCAATAAGCTGGTGCAGCAGACGCCCTTCTCGGACACTCAACCGGTACACCGTTGCAAGGATCCCCAGGCCGTGCGGGAAGCGCTGTACAACATCTACCTGTCCCGCGGGCCGGAGCCCCAGTGCGAGGCCCTGATGACCGGCTACCTCTATATCTTTATGGCCCACCTGATGCAGGCGGCCCGCGAAGCCATGCCCAACGTGGGCTCCTCCAGCAGCCAGTATGTACTGGCCGCCATCAAGTATATCCAGTTCAACTATTCCCACGACATCTCGGTGGACGACATCGCCAAGGCCGTCGGCGTCAGCCGCAGCCATTTGTACCGCGTGTTTATGTCCAACGTTGGGCAAAGCCCCATCGATTATTTGACGCATTATCGTATCAGCGAGGCCTGCAGCCTGCTAAAGAATTCCACCCTGTCCATCGCCGAGATCGCGGTGTCGGTCGGCTTCTTTGACCAGTTCTACTTCTCCCGCGTCTTCAAAAAGGTAAAGAAAGTCCCGCCGAGCAAGTACCTGACCGCCCTGGACGCCGAGCAGAAAGCCGCCCAGCAGGCCCAGCAGTAAAGAGCAAAATGTAAGGAGCAACCATGGCCTTTCAGAAAAATCAGATCCTGACCCTCTCCATTGAATCCCTTTCCAACGACGGCAGCGGCGTGGCCCATCATGACGGCCAGGCCGTTTTTGTCGCAGCCGCCGCCCCCGGCGATGTGGCCGAAGTGCGCATCGTCAAGCCCATGAAAGGCTATGCCTTCGGCAAACTGGAAAAGCTGCTGACCCCCGGCCCCGGCCGCGTCAAACAGGATTGTCCCGTAGCCGGCCCCTGCGGCGGCTGCGGCCTGCGGCATATCAGCTATGCGGCCGAGTGCGCCGCCAAAACGCAGTTTGTGCGGGATGCTTTTGAGCGCCTGGCCAAGCTGGACGTGCCCGTGCACGAGGTGCTGGGCGCCCCCGCCGCCGACCGCTACCGCAACAAGGTGCAGCTGCCCGTCGGCACCGACGAAAACGGGCATCTGGTGACCGGCTTTTTTGCGGGCCGCAGCCATCGCATCGTCCCCTGCGCCGACTGCAAGCTGCAGCCGGACTGGATGAACGCCCTGGCCGCCCGCGCCTGCACCCTGCTGGAAGAAAACGGCATCACCGCCTACAACGAGGAAACCCACACCGGCCGTGTGCGCCATTTATACATGCGTCAGGGCTGGCACAGCGGCCAGCGCCTGCTGTGCTTTGTGGTAAACGGCAACGGCCTGCCCAATGAGGCCGAGATTTGCGCCGCTTTGCAGAAAGAATTCGATTTAACGACGATTCTCATCAACCGCAACAACGCCCGCACTAATGTGATTTTGGGTGCTAAAACCCGTGTGGCGCTCGGCCCCGGGTATATCGAGGATACGCTGTCCGGGGTCTCGCTTCGGATGGGTGTGCACGAATTTTACCAGGTCAACACCCCCGCCGCCGAAGCCTTGTATGCCAAAGCGCGGGAATTTGCCGCGCTGACGCCGGATGATTTCCTGCTGGATCTCTACTGCGGCATGGGCACGATCGGGCTTTCGATGCTGCCCGACTGCCGCCGCCTGGTAGGCGTTGAGGTCGTGCCCCAGGCTGTAGACGGCGCGAAAGAGACCGCCGCCCGCCTGGGCCTTGCCGCCGACAAGGCCGACTTCCGCTGCCAAGACGCCGGTGCCGCTGCGGCCCAGCTGGCCGCCGAGGGCGCGCGCCCCGATGTGATCGTCGTCGACCCGCCCCGCAAGGGCTGCAACGAAGCCACGCTGACCGCCATCGCCGAAATGGCCCCGCGCACGGTGGTCATGGTCAGCTGCAACGCCGCCACCGCCGCCCGCGATACCCGCTGGCTGGTAGAGCACGGGTATAAGGCCGAAGAGGTGCAGCCGGTAGACCTCTTCCCCCGCACCAAACATGTGGAGACGGTTGTTTTACTTTCCAAGGGTGAGGTCGACTCGAAAAAGATTCGGGTTGAGTTCTCTTTGGAAGATATGGATATGTCCGAATTTCAAGATGGGGCAACCTACACCCAGATTAAGGACTATGTGCTGGAGCATAGCGGGTTAAAGGTATCCAACCTGTATATCTCACAAATTAAGCGAAAATGTGGGATTGGGGTTGGTAAGAACTATAATTTGCCGAAGTCCGAGGATTCCAGACAGCCCCAGTGTCCACCGGAAAAAGAGAAAGCAATCCGAGAAGCATTCAAATATTTTGGGATGATCTAACATCCAGCAAAGTGGAGGTTTCTTATGGATAGGTTGATTTCTTGTGAGTTCAACATGGATAATGCCTGTGTGGAACTGAAATTCTTAGATGGCAGTATGATTGCTATTGATACAATAGCCGTGGAGAATGAGGTTGCTGACAATATGTATCAGCGGTCAGAGCTGGACTATCTAATCTACAATGACCCGATTGGATATGCAGACTTGATATTGAACGGAAACCCCGAAATTTATCTAAAAACTGTAACTGAATGTAAACCCTTAGATTAAAACTCAGCCCTCTGCCTTTTCCTTGGCAGAGGGCCGTTTTTTGCTTAACAGTTATTGAGCATCCCTTAATTGCTCTACAACACTGCATTTCGCTGCATTGTCATACATCATGCAAGGAATCAGCCACCCCAGCAGAAGAAATACCGGAATTGTCAGCAGGACAGGCAGAATGGTGAATCGATACTCAAAGAACCAGAACATACTGCCCAGCATTTTTCCTGCAAGAGGTCCCACCGCCAGCGACAGAATAAAGGCCGCCGATACGGAGGACATTGCGTAAAACAATCCCTCGTAGATCAGCATGGTTTTGAGCTGCCGGTTCGTCATTCCTACAGCCTGAAGCACAGCAAATTCACGGCGGCGGGAAAGAATACTGGTCATCATGGCGTTGAAGAAATTTAAGAGTCCCACCAGCCCAATGATAGCACAGAGGATACCACCTATCAGAAGGAACATCTGCCGGAACTGAGCAAATTCAGAGCGAGCCGTGGCCTTGCTTTCATACATCAAGGGCGAAAACTCACCGGCAGTGAGCTTCGATAGATATTGCTCTGCTTCGGCCTCGTCAACTTCGTCCGCTGTGTCGAACAGGTAGAGCATCGGAATGGCCGCACCACCGCTGTCCCTCTGTGCGGTATCCACAGACAAAACCGCCTCATATCCAATACCATCATAACGATAACTCATGGAAAACGGAAGCTCTACCAAGGCGCAGACCGTGTACTCTACATCTCTGGCTCCATACAGTTTTTCCTGAAGGTACTCCTCCGGTGTATCTTCGGTGCAGAGTTCCCCGGTGCGGCTGTCGATATATTTCACATCGTCCGTATAGGTAGCGGTAATCGTGTCTCCCACCTTGGGGTAGTATTCAGGATTGGGCAGATTGCCGTAGTCATCTAAGGAAACCGCAATGGCAATAGCGTTATTGTTTGGCTCCAGCATAGGAGAAATATCTCCGTCGAATACTTGCAGCTTGTCAAACAGGCTGTTATCCAAAGCCTCAATTCTGGTCTTTCCCATCACCATATTGCCCCGGTGCTCCATGCGGCTCATATGGCTGTCCACCTGCTCAGCACTTTCGAACAATGCATAGTCCTGCCGCAGAGCATCCTCCGTCATCCAAAGATATACGGGTTTTCGCACAGCATATCCCGTGCCGGAAAGACTGGACTTTGTGTTTGCTGCGATCTCTTCGATCTGTTCCGGCGTGATGAATTCATCTGCCGGGTTGTAATGGAAATAGTCGGGCGTGCTGACGATAAAATCGGCGCAGGTCATGAAGGATACATACTTCTCCATGCTGAAGCCGCCCACAAAGGCACACAGTGCATTGAACAGCGTCACCGACAGTGCCAGAGACACCACCACCAGCACCGTCTTTTTTTTGTTTCGTCCCAGATTGGCAAAGGCCATCTGATGGAGCTTCGCTCCCCGGGTGCTGCGCTGTTTTTTCTTGGTCTGCATCGCATCTGTATATTTGGTAGCCTCCACCGGAGAAACCCTGGCTGCCATTTTCCCGGGCTTGGAGCAGGACAAAAGCACCGTCAGCAGGGCAAACAGCACGGAGCCAACAAAGATCACAGGCGAAGTGCTGATGGTGGTGATGCCTGCATCCAACTGGGTGGAGCGCAAGACAACAGGCACCAGAACAGCGCCAATGCCATAGCCCAACAGCAGCCCCGCCGGAATGCCGATCAGACAAAGCAGAAGTGCCTGCTGGCGAATGATGCGTTTGAGCTGCCGGGGCGTTGTGCCAATGGTTTTCAGAAGCCCGTAAAACCGGATATCCCCCGCAACAGAGATCTGGAAAATGTTATAGATGATAAGATACCCGGTGAAAATCACCAGCAGCAAAAAAGCTGCTATGGCGATCACAAGTTCCGGATCGAGCTGCGACTCCAGCTGGGATGAGGTATATCCCCAGTTGACGCCGATTCGAACGCTGTTGGGATCGGTATAGCTGTCCCATGTGTAGCCGAGATCGGTATCCACCTGCTCCATCTGCCCTTGAATGTTTGTACTGGAAGCCATCATGACATTCAGGTCAGTGCGGAAGGGCTGTAGCCCTGTTTTCACTGCCTGCGCTTCGATGTCATCTGCGTAATCACGGCTGATGTTGATGTAGTGAACAGGCATTAGTTCATCATAGTCCCAATAGCCTACCAGCGTAAAGGTATCTGTTACAGTAAAGGCGGTTTGATCCTTGTCCGTAATGGAATAGGAAACCGTGACCTCGGCGCCCAGCTCCGGCGTTACGCCAAGCAGCTGCAACGCTGCCGTATCCATGGTTACCTCTTTGCCGCTTTCGGGCATCCGTCCGGTAGTAGGGGTTGCATAGCTCCATTTAGTGCAGTTGGCATCCATGTAGCTGATCTCTGCCGGTATTTTGGCAAAGACCCCCTCCGCAGTGATACCGATTACCTTCCGTGCCCCCGTAGCTTTCACCTTTGGGTGGGCAGCGATGCGTTCCGCCTGCTCGGGGGAAACATCCTTAAAGGTGCCATGCGCATAGCCGCCTACCTGCCGAAACTGGTAGGTTTCATAACTGGCGTTCAACGACAAGACAATGGTGAACATGGACGTAAATAGCAGCGTTGTCAGCGCAATGGCAAAAATGGCGATCAGATTGCGACGACGGTTCGCATAAAGAGATTTTAAGCTGAGTTTTCGAATACATTTTCGATTTTTGACATTCATCGTAGCCACCTCCCGTTAGTTCTGGGAGACGATCCGACCGTCTTCGATACGGATAATGCGGTCTGCCATCTGCGCAATTTCTTCGTTGTGAGTGATCATTACGATTGTCTGGGCGAACTTTTGACTGGTGACTTTCAAAAGGCTCAATACATCCTGGCTGGTTTTGGAATCCAGATTGCCGGTGGGTTCATCTGCCAGAATGATAGCGGGTGCTGCCGCCAGCGCACGGGCAATGGCTACTCGCTGCTGTTGACCGCCTGAGAGCTGATTGGGCAGCGCATCCAGACGATCATCCAGCCCAAGTGTCTGTACAATTTGCTGTACGAAATCCTTATTGACCTTGCCACCGTCCAGCTCAATGGGTAGAACAATATTTTCATACACATTCAGCACCGGAACAAGATTATATGCTTGGAACACAAAGCCGATTTTCCTGCGGCGGAAGATGGTCAGCGCTTCCTCCTTCAGGGAGAAAATATCCTGTCCGTCCACCATGACCGTGCCACTTGTAGGGCGATCCAGCCCGCCCAGCATGTGCAGCAGCGTGGATTTGCCGGAGCCGGATGTGCCGACAATTGCAACAAATTCGCCCTTCTTTACACTTAAATCAACTCCATCCAACGCATGAACTGCGTTATTGCCGGAGCCATAAATCTTTTTCAGGTTTTTTGCCTGTAAAACTTCCATAAATGAGTACCTCCATGAAAAAATCTGTATGTATGAAAGGAAATGATCCTTTGATACATACAGATTATCGCATAGGAATCTTTCCACATTCTTTCCGGCGGAAAATGAAATCTAACAGTTTTGATAGAATTGTTGTTATTTCGGCAGAAATATGGAAAACGTACTTCCTTTTCCCGGAACGGAAGCAACCTTGATATAACCGCCCTCGCCGGATATGATCTGTCGGGCAAGGTATAAGCCGATGCCGACCCCTTCTTGTTTCTGCACACTATTCGAGCGGTAAAAGCGAGCAAATATCTTCGCTTGCTCAGTTTCCGGTATGCCTGAACCGGTATCCGATATATCGATCCTTGCAAACATTTCATAGCTTACGGCAGAAATAGTAATGGTGCCATGCTCTGTATATTTGATGGCGTTGTCTACGATATTAGCCAGCGCTTCCGCTGTCCATTTGAAGTCGAATACAGCAAAAGCATCGGTATCTTGCAGTTGCAAAGACAATCCTTTTTCAGAAACCTTGGCGGCATATTGTTCTACTACGCTTTCAAGCAGCGGCTGCAGCGCTGCCGGCTGGGGGGAGAGTGAAATGATCCCGTTTTCCAGTCTGGAAAGCTTTACGAGAGAATCGATCAGAAATCGCAGCTTTTCCGATTGTTTGTACAGCGCCTCCACATTTGCCTTCGCCGATGCAGGCAGAGTTTCCTCCATCAAAAGCTCGCTGTATAACAGCAGATTTGCAATCGGCGTTTTCGTTTGGTGGGAAATGTCCGCAATCAAGGTCTTGATTTTGTCTTTTTCCTGCGCTACATTTTGAGAAGATGCTTCTGCGGCGGAAAGATAGTGCGCAAACTTCGTTTCCAATGCAGATAGCTGGCTTTCATCAAAATTGGTTTCAGAAAAGGAGCCGGTCATGGCAGCGTCCAGCATCCTTTCGATTTCTTCCATCGTTTTTCTGATCTTCCTCCGCTCCCATAATACAGCAGCTATCGCCGCCAGAAAACATAGCAGTATGATCACAATGCCGGTTTTATTCATCTTTTGTCACCCAGCTATAACCGATTCCGTAGATGGTTTTAATGTATTTCTGTGCGCCAAGCTTATCCCTCAGACGCTTGATCGTAACAGACAAAGCATTTTCATCCACATATTCTGCGCCATCTGTCCAGATCCGGTCGACAAGGTCTCCACGGGTCATGGTTCGGCCTCGGTTTTCAACAAGCAGACGCAGTAATTTTTGTTCTGTTTTGCTCAATTCAACTTTTGAATCTCCCACATAAAAGGTCATAGCCTCAAAGTCAAAGTGAAATAGATCCATATGGAACGGCGCATTTTTATGGTTTGACACTTGCTTTCGCAGTTGGGTATTCACCCTTGCACGCAAAACCGAAAGAGAAAAGGGCTTGGTAATATAATCATCAGCGCCCCTCTCCAGTCCGTCTACGATGTCCAGATCGGTGTCATTGGCAGTCAGCAGAATAACAGGAATATAGGGTGTGTTTTCCTTGACCTCCCGGAGCAGCTCAAGCCCACTGCCATCCGGCAGATTGATATCCAGCAGGATCAGGGATACACCGCCGCAAAGCAGCTGTTCCTTCGCCGCTTTTAGGTCTTGGCAGGAAATGATCTGACGGTCATCTGCTTTCAGTGCTTTACTTAAACCCTGATTCAACCCTATATCATCTTCAATAATCAATAATTGTTCCATGTATCTCACTCCCTCGTTATTCAAAGGCCACCATTATTTCCTTGGGTAATTTTTCGTTCTCACAGTTCAGAAGATAGGCGATTGCTCTGCTTGCAAATTTGTTTGTTTTCACTGTATCCCAATCGGCAAGCAAAATGACCTCTGCCTTGCCGTTCTCAAAATCTAATGATACTTCGCCCCATTCGCCGTCGCAGTCTGCCTGATATTCGTAGATTGCGGCGGCGATTTTCTTTTTTCGCTTGATCTTGGATTTCTGTTTTAGCCGGACTGCATGGATTGCGCCCTCGGCAACCAACAATTCCGTCAACTTGTCCACTGCTTTTCGGTAGGCTCGTTCTGCACCGCTGGCTGTACTGCCCTCAAACATAACCGCCAGTTCTTCAAAGGTGGGGCGGTCTTTCCATGAGCTGACACGCCCACAGGTCATGCAAATTGCTAACCGTTTTTCGAGCAAGGTCTGTTCCCGGTAATTCAGTTTCTCAAATGCCCGCTGCACCTTTTCTGCCTGTATGCCGTTCCAGAGGATATCGGTATAGTTCCAGCTATCGTCAAGGGCTACATCCTCGCCTGTTTCTTCGCCGTCCTCGTCTGTGACATAGAAAGGCTGCTGATTGCGGATTCCACGGACAACTTTCAGATATTCTTCCGCAAGGGCAAGATCGCAGTTGTATTTCTTGGAAAATTCGTTGACCGCATCCTTGGTATTGTGGTACAGCCAAGCCATTGACCGCACCATTTTGTAATTGGTCAGAGAGGACACCGACCATTTTTCTTCGCCCATGCGAAAACGGAGCATAGCATCCCGGATGAACGGGAAAATGTATGTAGCATACTCTGCACCCTTGGCAAGGTCATAGTCCATCAGCTTTTGGAGCATTTGCTCCCGGCAGGAGAGCTTTATATCTATAAATCGGTTTGTGTCGTACAGATCGCCGCCATCCACACCGAGAAAGTCTTTGATGCGCTTGTTAAGCTGCGGCTCGTAGTGGTGTAGGAAGAATGAGAAATATATCAAATTCTTTTCCTGCAAGGCAGACAGGATATATTCGTTCAGATTGCCCACCGCTGGAGGCTCCGGTTCCAGTTGGAAGATGCGCTCTGCCGCATAAGGAATGATGCCGTCACCGTGCGGATTGACAGCGTGTTTTGGTATGTATCCGGTCATGTCCCATGAAAAATCACTCAGCATAGCGCACCTCCTTTCGGTTCTTTCTCTATCAATATCGACAGTAATTATGCATCGAACTTTTTGTTAGTAGTATTATTTTCGTCGTCCATCATATCACTTAGCACGGCAAAAGCTTGGCTCAGCGGCACAGCCTTAGAAGTCCAGTTTTTCAAACTAAACAAGTTGGAAGATTCATCAAACACATCAAATTCGTCTGTCCCATCAGTGATTTTCTTCAAGTACAACATTTCTATCAAATACAAAGCTCCCAAGATATTTAGTACATTCTCCTGCTTTGCTTGCTTCAACTGCTCATAGCGGTTGTGCTTGACATCTGTAAATGCTCCCCACCATTGCAACGACTGTGCGGGCTGGGTAATATCCCAATTCATAAACGGTTGTATTTCGATATCGTATTCCTGTACACTGATTTTTTGATTTTTTATATCCGGTGTGTTGGTCAAAATATACTGTGCATAGTCTGCAACCGTTTTTCGATCCGTTGTATTGAAACTGCAAAACTCTTTGAATACAGTATCCAACTCTGCCCCTATGGCTTGAATTAAGAGGGCATATCCGTTAGAAAATGCATCAAAATTGTCCTCATGTAGTTCTACAAACTCTATTGATTCAACAAAACGCTTTTCGAGCATTAAGTAGTATTTCCAATGATTCTGACTAAGTTCTTTTCTATTCATGTTTGTCCCTTTCTTTGTATATTTTTGCACTTGCTTCCTTTTTCAAAGCCGCCTGATCCATTTCTTTTTCATAAGCTCCCTTGGCATAGGCTACATTGCTCAATGCCCGGAGCATCTTATCTTTTGCCAGCTTTTTCATAACCTCTGCAAGATCAGCGTCCAGAGTACCACGCTTCACATAGCGGTTTATGGTGTTCAGTCGTTTCTCATAAATCTGTTTCACCGGATGATCGTCCGCAAGCTCCCGTTGTTCTCTGCCTTTCAGGTTGCCGATCTGCCGACAGGTGCGGTGCAGCTTGTCCCCCGGTGCATAGCCGCCACAGTATTTGGTGTGCCGTGCGTTGGTGGTCAGAAACCACTTGCCGCAGATTTTGCATTTCTTCGGTGCATGACCAACACACAGGCCCTCAAAGAGATCAGACCGGAACATCCCCACAAAGGATACATAGTGCATCCGCTTGACCAGCTTCGCAACTTTTTCGCCGGGACGGATGACGGATACATACTGAACGGAATTGTTCAGGGTAGACATCCAGGCATTGCCCTCAGCGATGGAGAACTCCGGCGTGAAATAGCTACCGAACATTTTGGCAAAGCCCTCTGCGGTGCGGTCTGCTTCGTTGCAATCCGATTTTTCTGCAAAATCAAGCATGGCCGTTTGGTATTCCCCAAGGGAGTATGCCAGATGCCCGAAAACTGCGGTATAGCGCTGGAGCATCACCGCATCAGCATATTTCGGAACTTCTTCGAACGGTAAAGAATTGGTTACGGCTTTTATGGCAAACTCCACATATTTCAGAGCATTGTCCGCAGTAAAGCCCCTTTCTATTCGTTCCCGGTGCTTTGGTATATCCATATAGGAGAACGGCGGCGTTTTGCTGAGAATCTCTAACATTGTCAATGCAGCTTCCTTTGCCATAGGAAAGAGTGCAGAAGTATCCTGTCCGGCATTCAGCATCCCGAGCAGCAGATTGATTTTCTCGCATTGCTCGTTCATTTTTGTAATAGTATCCGCAGGAACATTCAGCGCATCACAGGCAAGCGTGCCGACAGGGAATGTTTTGCCCTCATATATGACCGTATCCTGCCAGAAGTCCAATGTCATCAATTCTTGGTTCATGCTTACCTCCTGTCCTGTTTTTTCACTTTCTTAATTGTATCATGCTAATGTAAAGAAATCTACATCTATCAATAAGTTGTCCTGTTTTTTGAAACGGAGTTGTCCTCCGATTAGCCTGTTTTTTGAGAAATCCGTCATAACCATAATAGAAGGAGCGAAGCACCTGCCAATCACTGCGGGTGCTTCGTGCTTTCCAGAATATTATGAACGGAGGGTTTTTTATGACAATCTATGGAACCATCAAAGCGGCAATCAGTGTCAAGCAAGCCGCCGAACACTACGGGCTGAAAGTCAACCGAAACGGTATGGCTTGCTGCCCGTTCCACAATGACAGGCATCCGAGCTTGAAGCTGAATGAGGACTATTTCTTCTGCTTCGGCTGTGGAGCAAAGGGAGATGTGATCGACCTTGTGGCAAGGCTGTTCAATATGAGCAGCTATGAAGCAGCGCAAAAGCTGGCTTCGGACTTCGGACTTGACCCGAAACCGCCCACTGCCGCAGCTATGGCCAAGCCAAAGCGTCCTTATATCCGTCAGTTCCGGGAGGATGAAATGCTGTGTTTCCGGGTGCTGACGGATTATCTGCATCTGCTGGAAGATTGGAAAGTGCGGTATGCACCCAAAACACCGGAGGAGGCTCTGGATGATCGTTTTGTGGAAGCCTGCCAGATGCACTGTCCTATCGAATATATGGCAGATGTGCTGACCGTGGGTGATCTGGAAGAGCGGGTGGCATTGGTGGACGAGCTGATGAAGGAGGGAAAAATTACTTTTCTGCAAGAGTACATCACACGAAAGAAAAAGGAGGTGGCACACCGTGGCGAAGAACCGGAAAACGCCTGATATGAACTTGCCCATGTGGTTTGATGGGCAGAACATTAACGAAGCTTTGTTTTGTGATGAATTTCTGCAGGAGCGCAGAATCATCTTCGCAAACGGAGCTTTTTTCACGCCCGACGGTCGGGTGACGGATGATCTTCCTCTCCGTGGTGAGATTTACGAAAAGCTGAAATTCTGTGCCGTGAACAACATTCCCCGGAAGATCACCAACATTCTGGAAGTGCTGAAACTGGAAGCGCAAGAGCCTGACTTCCCGCCGGAACAGGATCGCATCCATGTTGCCAACGGCACGCTCATGCTGAACGGAACTTTCACCGAGGGCAAACCGGCTATCGTAAGAAGTCGTCTGCCGATTGCCTACAAGCCCGATGCTCCTGCGCCGGTGATCTGGCTGAACTTTCTGGATGGTCTGCTCCATGCGGAGGACATTCCTACCTTGCAGGAATTCATCGGCTACTGCCTGATTCCTTCCAACAAGGGGCAGCGCATGATGGTGATTAAGGGCAACGGCGGCGAGGGCAAATCCCAAATCGGTGCGGTGCTGTCCGCTATGTTCGGCACGAATATGAAAGACGGCAGCATCGGAAAAATTTCCGAAAACCGCTTCGCCCGTGCTGATCTGGAACACATCCTGCTGTGCGTGGATGATGAT
Source organism: Oscillospiraceae bacterium (assembly GCA_025758045.1). Taxonomy (NCBI): domain Bacteria; kingdom Bacillati; phylum Bacillota; class Clostridia; order Eubacteriales; family Oscillospiraceae; species Oscillospiraceae bacterium. Next base: position 3,021,924 of record CP107208.1, read on the forward strand.
ATGCGGATGGAAGCTCTGCGTCAGACCAACTATGTAAAATCCATTGTGACTGCACAGGGCAAGATGGATCTGGAACGCAAGGGAAAGCAGAGTTATCAGGGCTGGATGTTTGCCCGGTTGCTGGCATTCAGCAACGGCGATCTGCAAGCTCTGTATGACCGCAGCGACGGTTTTTACCGCAGACAACTTGTGCTGACCACCAAAGAAAAGCCCATGGACAGAGCCGATGATCCTGACCTTGCAGAGAAGATGAAAGCTGAAGCCGAGGGTATCTTCCTGTGGGCATTTGAAGGCTTACAGCGGCTTGTTGCCAACAACTTTAAGTTTACGGAGAGTGACCGTATCCGGGAAAACCGGGAAGCGGTCAAGCGTGACAACAACAATATCTTTGATTTCATGGAGTCGGAGGGATACATCCGATTGAAAGCGGATGCCTCCATCAGCTCCAAGGATTTCTATGAAATCTACCGGATGTGGTGCGAGGAAAATTCCCTTGCTCCGCTGAAAGCCCGTAGCTTCAGCGACGCCATGATTGCCAATGCCAAGAAATTTAATCTGGAGCATTGCAACAACATCACCAACTCTGCTGGACGGCGGGTATGGGGATTTATGGGTGTGGAGGCTGTGGCAAGATCTCATATAAATGGGTTTTACGGAAATTCGCCGTGTACGTACGTACCGGATGACATTCCGGAGGAATGGCGGCAGGTCGAGTAAATCCCATTGGCTGGTACGTATGTACGCAGCAAAAGAGCGTAAAACGCTCGTGATAGAAACAGCACATTTCTTCTGTTTGGGCTGTTTCTATGTCCACGGGATTTTGCAAAAAGTACCGTGGACGGGCAGTGAAAAATACGGTTTTCACTGCTGCCGTCTGCGAGAGCAAGTTTCGCAAAACGGCTTGATGCAGACGGGCTGACCACAAGAAAAGTTGCAGACATTTTCGCCTTGGTCAGCAGAGGTCACCGCAGTGTCCGCATTCCCCCTCGGGAGAGCCCTCGGAGAGCCCACGGCACTTTGCAGCCAGTATGGATGAAAGTGTCATAGTGGGTTATTACACTTTGAAAAAGTGCCTCTCCGTAGCTCCCCGCTGTCTGCAAATTCCAAAGAAAGGACAAAAAATCCATGGCAAGAAATGATGGAATAGACCATACCGTAGCCAGAAATCAGGACTTGGGAAACCCGGCAGATGTGGCTAAGGTACAGGAACACAATGAGCGTGAAAAGGACAGCTACAGCAATCAGGACATCGTGCCGGAACGCACTTCTCTGAACGTCCATTTCAAAGCACCCACGGACGATTATGTAAAAATGTTTGAGCAGATGGAACAAGACGGCGTGATCTCCACCAGAGGTTTGAAACCGGATGCCGTCAAATACGGTGAGTTGGTATTTGATGTGAATTCCGCTTATTTCTACAATCATGGCGGCTATGAATTTGCGAAACAGTTTTATGCCGATGCCTACAAAGCTGCTGCGGAGATCGTAGGTGGTGAGCAGTATATCCTCTCCGCTGTGATGCACGCCGATGAGCGCAACCGGGCAATGTCCGAAGCTCTGGGCGAGGAGGTGTACCACTACCACCTTCATGTGGTTTATATCCCGGTGGTGGAAAAGCAAATCCTTTGGTCGAAGCGATGCAAGGATGAAGCCCTCCGGGGAACCGTTAAGGAGGTCATCACACAGGTCAGCCGCAGTAAGAAATGGGAGTCCAAGCCGGTGCTTGACGAGGACGGTAATCCAATGTTGAACGCAAAAGGAAAAAAGATTTTGAGGTCATCCTACAGTGTGTTGCAGGATGACTTTTTTCATTTCATGCGAGTTGCCGGATATACCGATCTGGAGCGTGGAGAACGTGGAAGCACCGAGGAACATCTGACTGTGACCCAGTTCAAGGTGCAGGCAGAACAGCAGCGGCTGGAAGCTGTGACCGGGCAGGTGGCACAGGCAGAACAGAATTTGGAGGATGCCAAAGCTGCCACAGCAAAACAGAAAAAGAAACTGGAATCTTTGCAAAAGGAAACCAAGGCGGCAAAGACCATTGCGCTGACAGTGCAGGACATTGAAGCAATGGGCAAAAAAGCCACATTCGGAAACAATATCACGCTGACACCGGATGAATGCGACACACTCAAACGCTATGCGGTCAATGGCATTATCGCCAATGCTGACAACAAGCGTCTGAAAGAAAAACTGGCTTCCGCAGAAAAGACGGTTTCCATCTGGAAGCAGCGGTATGAAGCGGTAAACGAAAAATATATGGAACTCAAACAGAAAGCCCAACCCTTTCTGGATGCACTTGAAATCGCATCCGAAAAGGTTCGGGCTTTTATCAATTCTATCCTCATCAGAGGAAAGGAAACACAGGAACACGAACACCCTGCCCGGAAGCGTGGACAGGATATGGAACTTTGATGGAGGAATCGCCTATTGAAGAAATATTATGAGGAAGCGAAATATAATGCGGCATTTGACCGCTGTGTGGATGTTATGAGCCAGATGCTCCAGAAATATGGACATCAGGTTTTGGATAAATTGGAACAGGACGCACCGCAGGGAGTGGAGCATTCCGAGGAAAGTAATCAAGCGCAGCTTTTGACGGATAAGGCTGCGTAAAATTTGCAATGTACACGTTGCGTATTCGCTATGGCTATGCTATAATGATTACGCAACGTGTATTTTTTGCTTTTGTGGAGAAAAGACGGATGGATTGTAAAAACAGAATTATAAAGTTGCGTGAAAGTACAGGACTGAATCGGAAAGATTTTTGCAAGCTCGTCCATATTCCTTACCGGACTATGACTGAATGGGAATTGGACAACCGCCATGCACCGAATTATGTGCTGTGGCTTTTGGAGTATTATATCCGCAACGAGGGACTTATGGTAAAAGGAAGGAATGAGGGAGGTGGAGATTCTGAAAAAGAAACAACTTAAATGCTATCTTTATACAAGAGTGTCCACCTCGATGCAGGTTGACGGATACAGTTTGGATGCCCAACGTGACAAGCTACGGAAGTATGCGGCATACGAGGATATGATCGTTGCCGGGGAGTATTCTGACGAGGGATTTTCCGGCAAGAACATTCAAGGGCGGCAGGAGTTTCAACGGATGCTGAATGACATCCAGGACGGCAAAGATGATGTTTCTTATGTGTTGGTCTTTAAGCTGTCCCGATTTGGCAGAAATGCAGCGGACGTTCTGAACTCTTTGCAACTCATGCAGGATTTCGGTGTCAATCTGATCTGCGTGGAGGATGGCATTGACAGCTCCAAGGATGCAGGAAAGCTGATGATCTCTGTGCTGTCTGCGGTGGCAGAGATTGAGCGAGAAAATATCCGCACACAGACAATGGCAGGACGTGAGCAAAAGGCTCGTGAGGGCAAATGGAACGGCGGTTTCGCTCCATATGGATACAAACTGGAAAATGGAAACCTTGTCATTGCAGAGGATGAAGTGGAAGTTATCCGAGTAATCTATGATCGTTATATTCATACAAACGAGGGTGTTACAGGAGTTGCAAAATATCTGAACCGCAATGGTTATGTAAAGAAACTAAGACAGAATAATACCATTCCGGGATTTTCAAGAGATTTTGTGAAAAATGTATTGTACAATCCTGTTTATATGGGAAAGATTGCTTACGGCAGACGAAGAACAGAAAAGAAACAGGGTACAAGAAACGAGATGCACGTGGTTGAGCAGTCGGAGTTCCCGGTTTATGAAGGACAGCACGAAGCTATCATTTCCGAAGAAGATTGGTATCTGGCACAGGAAAAGCGCAAGATCAATTCTTTCAAGCGGGAAAAGGTCAACAATCCAGACCATGCACACATCCTGTCCGGTATCTTGAAATGCCCATGCTGCGGTAAGAGTATGTACGGCAATATCGCCAAGGCGCACAGCAAGGACAAAAAAACACGGTATTATTACTACTGCAAAAATACGGTTACACCCACCGGGCATGAGTGCAGCTTCCGTCTGAATATCGAGCAGACGGAAATCAATAAATTTGTGGCGAAGATTATTTCTGCTATGGTCAACAATCCCCGGTTTGTGGAAGCGATTCAAGCGAAAATCGGAACGGCGGTTGATACAGAGGATATGGAAAAGCAGATCGCCGTTCTGCAAGGGCAGCTAAAGCAAGCCTTTGGAACGAAAAGTCGCTTGGAGCGTCAGATGGATACCTTGGACATCAACGATGTCCACTATGACAGAAAGATTTTAGACTTGCAGCGCCGCTATGATGAGCAGTATGATACCATAGAGGAAATCGAAGTTCAGATTGGCGAATTGCAAAGTCAGATCCGCAACATACAGCAGGAGAAGATTTCCGGTGACAATATCTATCGCTTGTTACTGGCATTTGATGAAGTCTACCATTCCGCAACGGAAGCGGAGCAGAAGGAGTTTATGAAGGCCTTTATCGAGCGAATTGAGATGTTCCCGGAGAAAAGGAAAGACGGAAGCTGGATAAAGAAGATCGTATTCAATTTTCCTGTGCCTGTTGATGGTGAGGAAGTGAAAGAACTTCCCTTGGAAACTGAAACAACTGTTGAGTGCGTGGTGAAACTGGTGCGTTGAGTAATACGATTTTTGCATAGCGAGGTCGTTATGAATCTTTTTCAATCTTTATGGGAAAAACTTTTAGACAAGTATAGAAACTATGCGTCTGCTCAAAAGGAACGCATTCAACACTTACAAGAATTGGAACTTGAAAACGAACAACATAAAGGGCATATTCAAAACCCATTGTCTCTTGTTTCTCGCAATCGAGAAATTAGCCGCCTAAAGCGTGAAATCAAAGACTATAGGAATAAATGTCTTTCCGTATGCGGTGTAGTTGCTCTTTTATTTTTTCTTCTTCTTTGTTTCTCCATATCTGCAATTGGTGCCCGCCGTGATGAACGCAATCACATTAGAGAACTTATGGTTTCTTCTATGGCAACTTCCAGTAGTTCTTTTGTCCCCACACCAATTCCAGAGGTCACCCCTTCCGCAACACCCCTTCCTACTCCTACAATAACTCCATCACCCACGCCGTCCCCCTCTATCTCGCCTTCTCCAACACCGACCCTTACACCCATTCCAACAATAGAGCCAACCACTTCTCCGCAAGTTTCTGTCGCTCAATCTTCGGTTACTCCTCCCCAAGATAGTGCCAATTCGCCACGAACTAGCACATCTTCTTCAAATTATGTCTATATCACTGAAAACGGGAAAAAATACCATCGCCGTCCAGGCTGTAGTAATATGGAAAATCCTATGGAAGTTACCGTAGAGCAAGCCATTGCCTGGGGATATACCCCCTGCAAAAAATGCTATTGACGTTCTCGTTTCCCCCATTTGTTCAAACTCTTTTCCCCTCCTGTTCACGATTTGCCAATATTTGTGTGGGATAATAGCCTGTAGACTATAATAAAGGTGGTTTTCTTTTATGCGAAGCTGGTTTCAGCGGTTTATGTCCGGGCGGTATGGGTTTGACCAGTTGGGCGGGTTCCTTTGCATTGTTTCGTTTATTCTGGTCATTGTGGGAGCCTGGGTCAGCCCGGTGCTGTACTGGCTGGGGCTGATTTTGCTGATCTACAGCTATTTCCGGGTGCTCAGCCGCAACCGTTCCAAACGATATGCGGAAAATTTAAAATATCTCACCCTGCAAAACAAAGTCGTGGACTGGGCCAACCGGTACATCCTGCGCTTTAAGCAGCGCAAGCAGTACCGCTACTTCCGCTGCCCCCAGTGCGGGCAGCAGCTGCGGGTGCCCCGCGGGCGCGGCAAAATTTCCATCACCTGCCCCAAGTGTCACAACCAGTTCATTAAAAAGAGTTGACGCACCATGTTCGGGTATGTTACCATCTACCACAAAGGGTTGGAAAAGCCGGAGCTGGACCGCTACCAGGCCTACTACTGCGGCCTGTGCCGCACGCTGGGCCAAAAGTACGGCCTGCCCGGCCAGCTGACGTTAAGTTACGATCTGGCATTTATCGCCATTTTGCACACGGCGCTGTATGAGCCACAGACGCAGTTTTCCGCCGGGCGGTGCGCGCCGCACCCCATCAAGGCACGGCCCCGCGCCGCCAACGAATTTCTGGACTACGCCGCCGATATGACCATCGCGCTGGCGTACTACAATTTTTTAGACAACTGGCAGGACGATCACAGCCGTGCCAGCCTGCGGCAAGCCAAAAAGCTGGAAGGGTATCTGCCCGCCATCCGGGAGCACTGGCCCCGCCAGACAGCAGCCATCACGGCACAGCTGGAGGCGCTGAACGCGCTGGAAAAAGCAGGCTCCCATGATCTGGACGCTTTATGCCGCGCCTTTGGCGACCTGCTGGGCGCGGTGTTCGCCTGCCGGGAGGACATCTGGTCCCCCACCCTGCAGGCCATGGGCCGGGGGTTGGGCGGATTCATCTATTTAATGGACGCCTACGACGACCTGCCCAAGGATGCCCGCAAGGGGCAGTTCAACGCGCTGCAAGAGCTGCACGACACCCTGCCCCCCACTGAATTTGAGGACCGCTGCCACGACCTGCTGACCCAGCAGATGGGGCTGTGCGCCCAGCAGTTTGAACTTTTGCCCATATTAAAAGAGACCCCGGAGGGGAAACTATTGTACAATACCATTTATTCCGGCGTGTGGAGCAAGTATGCGCCGATCCGTAAGCACAGAGAGGGGAAGCAGAAATGACCGATCCGTACAGCGTTTTGGGCATCACCCCCGGTGCCGACGACGAGACCATCAAAAAAGCCTACCGCCAGAAATGCAAGCAGTACCATCCCGACCTGCACCCCAACGACCCAACTGCCGAGGAGCATTTTAAAGAAGTACAGGCCGCCTACAGCGAGATCATGCGGATGAAGCAGAGCGGCGGCCAGAACTATGGCAGCTACGGCAATCCCCAGGGCAGCTACAGCCAGCAGGGATACGGCCAGCAAAGCGGCTACAACCAGCAGTACGGCAACCCCTTTGGCGGCGGAACCGGCGGGTTTGGCTTTGGGCCGTTCGGGTTTGGGTATTACAGCACCTCCGGCGGGGCGCGCCAGACCTACACCACCGGCCAGGAAAGCCCCGAACTGCGCGCCGCAGCCAACTACATCCGCAGCGGATTTTATGAGGAAGCCCTGAACACCCTGAACGGTATCGCCCAGAACGAGCGCACCGCCCAGTGGCACTACTACGCCGCGCTGGCCAACCAGGGCCTGGGCAATAACATCCGCGCCCGGGACGAAGCCCGCACCGCCGTGAACATGGAGCCCAACAACTACGCCTACCAAAACCTGCTGGACCAGCTGCAAAATCCCGGCCAAAGCTACGCTGGGTCTCAGCAGCCCTACGCCCAGCCCAGCGGCAATCCGGGCCGGTTCTGCCTGTCCTTCTGGCTGTATATGATGTTCTGCCAGCTGCTAAGCTGCTGTTGCACCGGGCGGCCGGGCGGATTTTTCTTCTGCTGATTGGCTCGAACCCTATCTGTAGGGGTCGATGCAAGTATCCACCCCTACACCTCTATTTTCGTTCAATGTTCATCTAAACAAAAAGCCCGAACCTTTTTATAAGGTCCGGGTATTTTTTATGCCAGCAGCTTCTCCAAAAGCGGCTGCAAAATCTCAATATTCTGTTGGAACTGCGGGTAAAAATCGTCCCCCAGTTCGTAGTCATAATACAGTGCCCGCTCCACACGCTTTACGGCAGCGGCAAAATGCGGGTGGTCAGCGGCAGCCTGCAGCTGCTTGGACAAGCGGGTACACACCACGGCCCAGCGGGTGTCGATGCCCGCACGGTCCAAAATGGCAGCATCGGTCAGGTAATCGTTCAGCACACGGCCACCGTCTGTCCGCGCCCCGCAAAGCGGCGTCTGCACGTAATATTCGATTTTCGCCGTCACAGGGTCGATGCTCTGCCCCAGCGGGTACAGCGCGCAGGCCAGCGGCCGCGCCGCATGGATGGCGCAGGCGCTGCCCTCAAAAAAGCGGCAGTTTCCGGTCCTGGGGTCGGGGGTCAGGCGCAGGGCGGGCAGCAGCGTTTGCGGGGCCAGGTAGCTTTTGCAGAACGCTCCCGCCACGATGCGGGGCGACAACCCCAGCCGCCGGGCGATGCGGTACAGATCGTACCCGGACAGCACCAGATCCCGCCGTCCGCGGCAGCAGCCGCCACACCCGGCGCAGGCAAAGTCAAAGCTGTCCCCTGCCGCAATGCGCGGCAGGTCATCCCAGTTCTCACCGCTGCGGCCGGGCTCCACGGTCACAGCGGCACCTCACAGGGGTTGGAGCGGCCCGCGGCAAAGTCTGTCAGTTCCTCAAAGCCGCTGCGCACCATGCTGGCCACGTTCACGTCGGTATAAAAGGCGTTATGGGGACTGACGATGACGTTGGGCATACTGCGCAAGATGTTCATCGTGCGGTGGGACAGCGCAGCGCCGACGCGGTTGAAGTAGACGAGGTCGTTCTCCTCCTCGACCACATCCAGCCCGGCGCCGCCGACCTTGCCGCTTTCCAGCGCAGCAATCAACGCCTCTTCGTCGATCAGCGCACCGCGGGCAGTGTTGACGATGAGCACGCCGTCCTTCATCTTGGCCAGCGACTCGGCATTGATGAGATGGTGGTTCTCGGCGGTGGCATTGGTGTGCAGGGTGATGACGTCGCTGCGGGCGTACAACTCGTCCAGCGGGACATACTCGGCCATTTGGGCCACCTCGTCGCTCTGGTACAGGTCGTAGGCCAAAATTTTGCAGCCAAAGCCCTGCAAATGGGCAATGACAGTGCGGCCGATTTTGCCGGTGCCGATGACGCCTACCGTGCAGTTGGACAGATCCTTGCCCATCTTGCCGGGCAGCGTGTAATCCTGGGCGGCGGCACGCAGCATGGTCTGGTTCATCTTGCGGGTACACATCAGTATCAGCATGATGGCGTAGTTGGCCACACCTTCCGGCGGGTAGTGGCTGTGGGCTACCCGCATGCCCAGCTTTTTGGCGGTCTCCAGCGGGATATGATCGTAGCCGATGCTGCGGCAAAGCAGGTACTTTACGCCCATCCTGGCCCAGGCCTCGACGTACTCGGGCAGAATTTCGCAGGGATTCTGGCTGACGGCATCGCAGCCTGCGGCCTTGTCCAGATTTTCCGGGCAGGGTGCGCCGGGGATCGTCACGTAGTCGATGCCGAACTCCCTGCTGAACTGCTCGATATACGCCTGCTCGTCGAAGGGGCGCATTTGGTAAAATGCAATCTTCATATACTCCCCTCCCTGTTACAGATGAAAATGTAAGGTTTCAGCCAGCCAATCGGTGCACAGGGACACCCAGGCGGCGTTGTGGCGGTTGGGGGTGTTGACCTCCTGCGTGCAGGTGCTGGAGCCATGCCCGCCGTGGGTGAAAAGGTGCAGCTCGTAGGGCACGTGGTTTTCGGTCAGGGCGCTGGCCAGCAGCAGCGAGTTTTCCACCGGCACAGCCTGGTCGGCCACGGTGTGCCAGATGAAGAACGGCGGCAGATCGCCGCGCACCTGGTTTTCCAGGCTGAAGATCGCCTGCAGGACGGTATCGTCCCCGGCCAGGTTGGCGATGGACCCGCCGTGGGTCTTGATGCCCGACATAATGACCGGGTAGCCCAGCACAACAGCGTCGGGGCGAGCTTCCTCGGCGGTGATACCCAGGGCTTTCTGCACGGGGGCGGCGTCCCACAAAATGGCGGTGGACGCGGCCAGATGCCCGCCAGCCGAGAAGCCGCAGACCGCGATCTTGAACGGGTCCAGCCGCAGTTTGGCGGCGTTGCGGCGCAGATGCAGGATGGCGCCGGCGGCGTCGATCAACGGCTGCCAGCGCAGCGGGGCCTGTTCCGGCGTGTGGGCACAGGTGTATTCCAGCACAAAGGTCTGGTAGCCCGCCTGCAAAAACTGCATGGCGATGGGGTCTGCCTCCCGCGCGCTGCAAAAGGCATACCCGCCACCGGGCAAAATCAGCATCGCCGGGCGGATATTGAAGGCAGGCATCTCGTTGGTTTCGTCCCGCAGGTAGCCGGTAAGTTTGGCCCCGCTGGGGAGAGTGTGGGTGTATAATTGCATAGGGCTTCTTCTTTCCTTTTTATATTTTATATATAAAGTAAGCATACCGCAAAAATCCCCATTTGAAAAGAGGATTTTAAAATTTCTGTTAAATCCGCCGTAAGGGGTTGCAGTTTGCTCGCAAGAGTGCTAAACTAGCATTAGCAGTTAAATCAAAAGAGTGCTAATTCACATAAATAAAGCGAGGTCCTTTTATTATGGCTATGCACCAATTCAAAGCCGAAAGCAAAAAACTGATGGACTTGATGATCAACTCCATCTACACCAACCGCGATATCTTCCTGCGTGAGCTGATTTCCAACGCATCCGATGCCTGCGATAAGCGCTATTTCAAGAGCCTGACCGACACCAGCATCGGCATTACGAAAGATGACCTGAAGATCCATATCCAGCCCGATAAGGAAGCCCGCACCCTGACCATCACCGATAACGGTATCGGCATGACCAAGGAAGATCTGGAAAAGAACCTGGGCACCATCGCCAAGTCCGGCTCCCTCGATTTCAAGACCGAGAACCAGAGCGATAACATCGACATCATCGGTCAGTTCGGCGTGGGCTTCTACTCTGCCTTTATGGTGGCCCAGAAAGTCACCGTCATTTCCCGTGCCCAGGGCGCTGACACCGCCTGGAAGTGGGAGTCCAAGGGCGTGGAAGGCTACACCATCACCGAGGCCGACAAGGACGATGTCGGCACCGAGATCATCCTGGTGCTGAAAGACGACACCGACTCCGAGAATTACAGCGAGTATCTGGACGATTACACCATCGCCAACCTTGTCAAGAAATACAGCGATTACATCCGCTTCCCCATCACGATGTATCGTGAGAAATCCCGCCAGAAGCCGAAGCCGGAAGACGCCGGCGACGACTACAAGCCCGAGTACGAGACCTACACCGAGCTGGAGCCCCTGAACAGCATGGTCCCCATCTGGAAGCGCCCGAAGAGCGAGGTCAAGGACGAGGACTACAACGAGTTCTATAAGAACAAGTTCATGGACTACTCTGACCCGCTGCGGGTCATTACCAGCCGCACCGAGGGCACCGCCACCTACACGGCCCTGCTGTTTGTGCCCGGCCGCACGCCTTACGACTACTACACCAAGGAGTACGAGAAGGGCCTGGCCCTCTACGCTTCCGGCGTGATGATCATGGAAAAGTGCGCTGATCTGCTGCCCGACTATTTCAGCTTCATCAAAGGCGTTGTCGACAGCGAGGATCTGAGCCTGAACATCAGCCGTGAGACCCTGCAGAAGGACAGCCAGCTCAAGCTCATCCGCAACAGCCTGGAGAAGAAGATCAAGAACGAGCTGCACGCCATGCTGGTCAACGACCGCGAGAAATACGAGACCTTCTGGAAGAGCTTCGGCCGCCAGATCAAGTTTGGCGTCTACGGCGATTACGGCATGCACAAAGACCTGCTGGGCGACCTGCTGATGTTCTACTCCGCCAAGGAGCAGAAGATGGTCACGCTGGACGAGTACATCGAGAAGATGTCCGAGGGCCAGAAGTGCATCTACTTTGCTGCCGGTGACGACACTGACCGCCTGGGCAAGCTGCCCAACGCCCAGCTGGTGCTGAGCAAGGGCTACGACCTGCTGCTGTGCACCGAGGATGTGGATGAATTCTGCCTGCAGATGATGCACGATTACAAAGAGAAGGAATTCAAGAACATCAACGCCGGTGATCTGGGCCTGGAGACCGAGGAGGAAAAGAAAGCCGCCGAGGAGACCGCCAACGAGAACAAGGACCTGTTTGAGGAGATCAAGAAGGCCCTGAACGGCAAGGTCAAGGAAGTCAAGGTCAACCCCACCCTGCAGGAGCATCCTGTTACCCTGTCCAGCGAGGGCGGCATCTCGATGGAGATGGAGAAGGTCCTGCGCAAGATGCCTGGTTCCGGTGATGTGGAAAGCACCAAGGTGCTGGAGCTGAACCCCAACCACACTGTGTTCGCTGCGCTGAAAGCCGCCCACGAGGCTGGCGACACTGCCAAGGTGGACCAGTATGCCGAGCTGCTGTATGACCAGTCTCTGCTGATCGCCGGCCTGCCCATCGAGGACCCCGTGGCCTACGCACAGCTGGTCTGCGGCCTGATGAAGTAAGTTTACCCCACCGCACCCAGCTTATAAATAGCACGCCCCCTGCCGGAGTTTTCCGGCAGGGGGCGTTTTATTTTTACAGCGGCAGGGTCAAAGCAGCGGCTGCGCCGTGGGGCAGGGCTTGGGCAAAAGCGGCGGTGCCGCCGTGGGCGGCTAGGATCTGCTCTACCACATGCAGGCCTAAAATGTGCGGGGGATTCTCCCCTGTTTCGCCAGCCTGCAATACGGCCAGCACGGCGGGCGGGTAGCCCTGGCCGTCGTCGGTCACCTGGATGGTCAGCATGCCGTCCGCCGCATCCGCCCGGATGGTGACATGCACGGGGACTGCATTGTGGCCGACAGTGTTGTGCAAAAGGTTTTCGATGGCCCGCAGCAGCAGGGCTTCGTCCGCCTGCACCACCGTGTGTTCTGCCGCCTGGGTCAGTTCCAGTTCAAGGGTGCTGTCACCTGCGGCGGGGCTTTCGTAAAATTCGGCAGCACACCGGCGCAGGAACGGGCCGACCGTCACAGCCTTGCGGCGTAAAGGCTGTGCGCCGTATTGCAGCTTGCTGGTCAAGTTCAAATCGCCGATGAGCGACCGTATCTTCTCGCTTTGGGTGCAGATGCCCGCGGCTTTCTGCCGGGCTGCGGCAGGCAGGGCCTCATCCTGCTGCAGCTGCTCGCCCCAGCCCAGGATCAGCGCCAGCGGCGTGCGGATGTCATGGCTGACACCTGCGATCCAATCGGTGCGGGCGGTGTCCCTCCGGGCGATGATCTCATTGCGGCGGCGCAGCTGCTCGCCGGTCTCGTTCAGCTTTTCGGCCAGCTCCCCGGCAAAGCCGGTGGTGGGCAGCTGCACCGCGCCGCCCTGGGCTAAAGTGTCCAGCCCGTCGGCCACCGCCTGCAAATGGCGTGCCCCGCGCCAGCTGAACCACAGGCAGCACCCCAGCACCACGGCCAGCAGCACCGCTACCGGCAGCAGCCCGCCGACCATTGCCTCCATGCGTGCCTGCGGGGCGGTGATGTTGTATTTCCATTGGCTGTTGACTGGCTCTGCTGCCACAAACAGGCCGTAATCCGCCGCCCAGCACTGCACGGGGTAATCGGCCAGATACCAGCGGGAGAACACTGCAATGTCGCTGGCGGTGTAGCGGTGGTTCAGCGCCTCGGGCAGGTCTTGCTGCCAGATAACGTTGCCGTCCTCGTCCAGCACCATGGCCCAGGCATAGCCGTGCATCCACTCGGCCGGGGTGTGGGCGGCGTCCCATTGCAGGCCGTCGGCGGTGGGGTGCAGGGCCTCGGCCAGGGCACCCACTTTTTGCACACTGTCGGATGCGCCATTGTACCGCACGCCGGCGTAGATCGTCATGCCCAGCAGCAGCGCCACCACCACCAAAATGATACCCGCCGTGGCCAGTACATAGCGGCGGATGAGCCGCGCAAAAGTTTTCATCGCTGCGCCTCCCCTGCCAGCTTGTAGCCGATGCCCCGCACCGTCAACAGCCATTGGGGGCGGCTGGCGTTTTCCTCCAGCTTTTCCCGCAGGTGGCGGATATGCACGTTCAGCGCGTTCTCGCAGCCGTAATAGTCCGCGCCCCAGACGGCCTCGCACAGGGTGTCGTAGGTCACGATGTGCCCGCGGTTATCGGCCAGTTTTTGCAGCAGGGCGCGCTCGGTGGCGGTCAGAGGCAGGGTCACGCCGTCAGGGCGGTACACGGCAGCATCGGCCAGATCGACCTGGCAGTCCCCCAGCTCCAGGGCAGGCGGTGCGGCGCGGCACAGTTCGGCCCGGTAGGCGCGCTGCAAAATACGCTGCACCCGCAAAAGCAATTCCTGCATCAAAAAGGGCTTGGTCAGGTAGTCGTCCGCGCCAAGGCCCAACCCCAGCAAGCGGTCAGCGTCAGCGTCCCGAGCCGAAAGGAACAGCGCGGGCACATCAGCCTTGGCGTGCAGCTGGCGCAATAGGGTAAAGCCGTCGCCGTCCGGCAGGTTGATGTCCAAGATCATCAACTCCGGCGCAGCAGCGGCAAACAGTGCCCGGGCCTCGGCACATGTGGCAGCGGTGCGGATGCAGGTATACCCCGCCGTGCGCAGGCTGTCCCCCACCAGCACCAGCAGGTCGGGGTTATCATCCACCAATAAAATCGATGCTTCGTAAATCGTCTGCATAGTCTCAACTCCTACCTTTATTATACACGCCCCGCGCACCGCTGCCAGCGTTCGTGGAAAATCTTAAGGCAAAATTAAGCTGGGCTTACGGGGCAGATAAGATTTGGCGTTTATACTGGGCTTGTACTTAAGGCAACACCGCACAATTCCCGCCTGACGGCTTAAGCACCGCTCCGGCGGCTGCGGCACGGCACCTGCGTTGCCAAAATGCTCGATAATACACAAAGTATTATCTGCGCTTTTGGCTTAGCAGCTGCCGCACCTCGCTCGCCGTATCGGCACTTAGAATTATGCGGTATTGCCTTAAGATACGAGTAAGGAGCGTGTGACTATGCAAAACGTGATTGAAACCGACGCCCTGTGCAAGCGCTATGGCAGCCATCTGGTGGTGGATCATCTGGCGCTGACCGTGCCGGAGGGCTGTGTCTACGGCTTTTTAGGCCCCAACGGTGCGGGCAAATCCACCACGATGAAGATGCTGCTGGGTCTGGTGCACCCCACCGGCGGCACGGTGCGGCTGCTGGGCCGGGAGATGACCGACGCCAACCGCCTGGCTCTGCTGCGGCAGACCGGCAGTCTGATTGAGTCGCCCTCCGGCTACCTGCACCTGACCGCACGGGAGAATCTGGAGATCGTGGCCGACTTAAAAGGTGTGCCCCACAAGGACATTGCCCGTGTGCTGGACATTGTACAGCTGACCAATGACCAGCACCGCAAGGTGGGGCAGTATTCGCTGGGCATGAAGCAGCGGCTGGGCATCGCCATGGCCCTGCTGGGCAGCCCCAAGCTGCTGGTGCTGGACGAACCCACCAACGGCCTGGACCCCGCCGGTATCCAGGAGATGCGGGAACTCATCCGCACCATGCCCGCCGCCACCGGAGCCACTGTGCTGATTTCCAGCCATCTGCTGGGCGAGATGGAGCAGATGGTGGAGCAGGTAGGCATCATCGACCATGGGCGGATGCTGTTTGAAGGCCCGCTGACTGAACTGCAGCGCCACAGCAAGGGTGCGCTGACCCTGCGGCTGCTGCACCCTGCCAAGGCTTTGCCGGTGCTGCAGGCCAACGGGCTGCCCACCGCCGCAGTGGGCGAGGATAACACCATCGCCCTGCCGCCCCTGCGGGACGACCTGCTGGCGGGCCTGGTGCAGGCCTTAGCGGACAGCGGCGCCGGGGTGGTGGGCCTGACCCAGCACACCAGGACACTGGAGGAAATTTTCCTGACGCTGACCGCGCCGAAGGAGGTGGGCTGAGATGCTGCAAGCCCTGCATGCCGAATGGCAGAAAGCCCGCCGACGCCACGATCTTGTGCTGTGCCTTACCTTTGCGGTCATCCTCTATCTCTGGCTGGGCAGCACCGCGCCCACCGGGCAGGATGAACTGGCCAACGCCTACAGTGCCCTGTTTTTCGGCGTGCCCATCATCAATACCATTTTGCTGCCGGTGTTGATGGCCGTACTGGCCAGCCGGTTGTGGGATGTGGAGGTCAAAGGCTATACAGCCAAACTGCTTTACACCCTGCAAAGCCGCCGCAGTTTGTTCTTCGGCAAGGCGGTGTTTGGGCTGGGGGAAATTGTGCTGATGGTCGCGCTGGAAGCCGCCGTCCTCCTGCTGCTGGGGCACACGCAAGGCTACACCGAGGCCTTTCCTGCCGGGCAGTTTGCCTACCTCAACCTCTGCACGCTGACGGTCTGCACCATGCTTTACTTTTCGGAGCTGCTGCTGGCGCTGTGGTTCAGCAATCCCCTGCCTGCGGTGTGCGTGGGCATCATCGGTGCGCTGCTGGGTCTGTTCTCAGCTTTTATGCCGCAGATTGCCAGCTATTTTGTGCCCTGGGGCTACTTTGTGCCGCTGTGCAGCTACGAGGTCAAGGTCTGGGACCAGGCCAGCCACACCGTACTTTACGGCACGCGGCCCTGCAACTGGGGGCTGTTGGTATTTACCTTTGGGCTGGCAGTCTCTTTGTTTGGCGTTTGCTGGCGCGTGATGTGCAATAAGGAGGTATGAACCATGCTGAAACGCTGTATTGCAGCCGAAAACCGCAAGCTGCACCGCTCGCCAATCTGGCTGCTGTTTTTTGTGATGCCGCTGATCTCGGCCAGTTACGGCACCTTCAACTACCTGCAAAATCTCGAAATCCTGCACGAGCGCTGGTACAGCTTGTGGACCCAGCACACGCTGTTTTACTCGATGCTGTTCTTCCCTGCCATGGTGGCGGCCTATGCGGCCTACCTGTGGCGGCTGGAGCATATGGGCCACAACTGGAATTTAATTATGGCCGCCCCCGTGCCGCCGCTGGATCTGTTTTTGGCCAAGTTCTGCGTGGTGTTTAAGCTGGCGCTGTTCACCCAAGTCTGGGAACTGACACTGTTTGTTGCCTGCGGCAAGCTGTTTGCCCGGTTTCCCGATTGGCCGCCGGTGGAACTGATTTTGTTTGGGCTGCGGGGCACAGTAGGGGCGCTGGCGGTGATTGCAGCGCAATTGCTGCTGGCCATGGTCCTCCGCAGCTTTGCGGTGCCGATCTTCCTTGCCATTGTCGGCGGCATCGTGGGCATGCTGCTGGGCAGCAAGGGGTATTCCCTCTTTTGGCCCTACTGCCTGATGCAGGCTGGCATGAACGCCAACCGCAGCGAGGATATTCTCGCCGGGCAGGGCGTGCAGTTTGCCGCCGCCAGCGCCTTTTGGCTGGCAGCCATGTTTGTAACGGCCTACTTGCTTTTAAAAGAACGTGACGTGAAAGCTTAATTATTGCCAAGCCCCCTTTTGTGCGGTATAATGAGAGAAAACTACCGCCAAGGAGGGCTTTTATTATGGCCTGGACTGCCACTGACTTTGCCGGGCGCGGATGCGGACGCCGGTACGAGAAAGAACTGGAGACACATTTCCGCGATTGTATGTTGTTTTATCTGGATGGCCGCATCCGGTTTGAGCGGTATTGCTACGGCGAGGCCGCGTGTCTGGTGTTCAGCGTATGGGGGCACGGCATCGACGCTGACGGTAAACTGCTGTGGGACCGGGAACCGGAATTTGAAAGCCAGCAGACCGCCCTGCCCCGGTATTTGACCGATGTGCAGGAGGACGGCAAAGCCCTGCAATTTGACGGTGCCCGCAAACGGTATATCCTGACCGAGGAATTTGATGAGGATAAACTCAATGGATATTCCAAATTCAAAGTTTTTTGGATGAAGCGGAAGAAGTAAGATACCGCCTAAAGCCTCCCTTGTGTAAAGGGAGGTGGCACGGCGCAGCTTTGACGGAGGGATTGAAGCGTTTGGATGGCACCCCGTGTCATACCGCAGACGGGACAATCCCCCACCGCCTTCGGCGGAGCCCCCTTTACACAAGGGGGCCTCTGCTATGGCTCTACAACATAAAAGGCATGCAGCCAAATCGACTGCATGCCTTTTCTTATTGATTTTGTTTAGAGTTTCTTCGGTTCCTTCTTTGCAAAGAAGGAACAAAACGTACTCCCGTAACTTAGCGGCTGCCCTTATCGTAGGGGATGCCCTCGGCCTTGGGGGCCTGAGAGTTCTTGGAGGTGAAGATCAGCACGATCATCGTGACGATATACGGCAGCATCTGGTAGAAGTTGGAGATCTCCTTAACGCCATCGAACTTCGGCAGGAAGGACAGCGACGAGCTGTAAGCCGCGATGACCTTGAACAGCGCAAAGAACACCGAGGATGCCAAGATCGGGAACGGTTTCCAGTTACCGAAGATCATAACTGCCAGCGCCAGGAAGCCATAGCCGCCCACGTCGGAGTTGAAGCCGGAACCGGCTGCCACCGTGTAGGCCAGGCCGCCGATGCCGCCCAGGAAACCGGAGATCAGCACGCCAGCGTAGCGCATCTTGTAGACATTGATGCCCACAGAGTCCGCTGCCTGGGGATGCTCGCCGCAGGCGCGCAGGCGCAGGCCAAAGCGGGTCTTGTACATGACGATATAGGCCACAATAAACAGGATGACGGCGATGGGGGTAGTCAGGTAGAAATACTTGAAGATCAGGTTGTTCCAGAAACTGGGGCCCTCCACCGGGGCGAGGCCGAAAGTTTCGCGGGTGATGCGCACCCAGCTGGGGATGGCGATGGTGGTCAGGCCCTGGCCCTGGATGGCCCAGGTCATAACGACTGCGAAGGCCGGGGCGAACTGGTTCAGCGCCGTGCCGCCGATGGTCTGGTCAGCTTTCAGGTTGATGGCAGCAAAACCCAGGAAGAAGGAGAAGATCATGCCGGTCAGGCCCGCCACCAGGATGGCAACCAGCATGGCCAGCTGCGGATGTGCCGGACCGAAGCCGCTCTGGTCAAACGCCTGCAGGGTGAAGCAGGCAAACAGAGCGCCAATGATCATCATGCCTTCCAGCGCGATGTTGATAACGCCGGAATGCTCACTGAACATACCGCCCAGGGCAACCAGCAGCAGCGGCACCGCAAACAGGACGGTCAAGCTGATAATATTAGCAGCGATCATCATTTGGCAGCGCCCCCTTTCTCTTTACGGCCGGAAACCGCCTTGGCGATCACGCCGCGCATCAGCAGGGCGAAAGCCGCCAGATAGATGATGACAGCGATCACGATGTCGATCGTCTCGGAGGAGTAAGCCGGCTGCATGGCAGCGCCGCCCACCTGGATGTAGCTGATGAACAGCGCCGAGAAGATGGTGCCGATGGGGTTAGAGCTTGCCAACAGCGCAACGGGGATGCCGTTGAAGCCCATGCCCAAAATGGATTTTTCGATAACGTACTGACCCGTGCCAGCCAGGTAGTAGATGCCGCCGCCGATGCCGGACAGCGCACCGGCGATGACCATGGACAGCACGATGTTGCGCTTGGCGTTGATGCCGGCGTACTGGGCAGCGTCGCGGCTGAGACCGCAGGCTTTCAGCTCATAGCCGAAGGTGGTCTTTTGCAGCACGACCCAGACGATCAGCGCGAAGATGATGGTCAGGATGATGCCGATGTTGATCCAGCTGGAATTACCGAACAGCCCGGCGAACGGGCCCTTGGGCAGGATGGCGCCGGGGTTGGCGGCAGACAGTGCCGCGGTACGGTCCGAGTTGGAAGCGCCCCAGCCGGAAGCCAGCATCTTGGGCGAGTTGGCCAGAATCAGATTGACGAGGTACATGCCGATCCAGTTGAACATGATGGAGGTAATGACCTCGTTGACGTTAAAGTATGCCTTGAACAGGCCGGGGAAGATGCCCCAGATCGCACCGCCGATGGCCGCTGCCAGCAGGCAGACGAACCAAGGCAGCTGAAACTGGATGGCGCACAGCAGGGCGAAGAACGAGCCCATGGTGTACTGGCCAGGTGCGCCAATGTTGAACAGGCCGGTCTTGAATGCAAAGCCGACCGACAGGCCGCACATCATCAGCGGCGCTGCCTGATATAATACCTTGCCAAGCTTGTCCATGCTGGCAAAGCCGGTGGTCATCATAGCCTTCATGCCTTCCAGCGATGCGCCGGGGTTCAGCACCACCAGCAGGATAAAGCCCAGCACCAGGCCGATGACGATGGACAGCAAACTTGCCAGAACGCCTACCACGCCGGGGTTCTGCAAAAGCGGCTGTTTGGATTTTTTACTCATGCTTTCGCCTCCCCTTGCTTTTTAGCGCCTGCCATGTACAGGCCCAGTTCCTCAACCGTCGTGGTCTTGGGATCGAACTCGCCCACGATCTCACCCTCGTACATAACAAGGATGCGGTCGGACAGGTTCATGACCTCGTCCAGCTCCAGGCTGACGAGGAGAACAGCCTTGCCTTTATCGCGCTCGGCCACGATCTGCTTGTGGATATACTCGATCGCGCCGACGTCCAGGCCGCGGGTGGGCTGGACAGCTACCAGCAGGTCGGGGTCTTTATCGACCTCGCGGGCGATAATGGCTTTCTGCTGGTTGCCGCCGGACATGCTGCGGGCGATCGTGATGGGACCCTGGCCGCTGCGCACGTCGTACTGTTTGATGAGGCGCTCGGCATAGTCCATGACAGCACTTTTTTTGATGAAGCCGTGGTTCTGGAACTCCGGCTGCCAGTAGCGCTGCAATACCATGTTGTCGGCCACGGTGTAGTCCAGCACCAGGCCATGCTTGTGGCGGTCCTCCGGGATATGGCTCATGCCATCCTTGGAGCGCTCACGGATGGGGGCGTGGGTGATGTCCTTTCCGTTGAGCTTGACCGTGCCGCCGGTGACTTTCTCCAGGCCGGTCAGGCCGTAGATCAACTCGGTCTGGCCGTTGCCTTCGATACCGGCCACACAGACGATCTCCCCTGCGTTGACCTTGAAGCTGACGCTGCGGACGGCGTTGTTCTTGTGCGCCTTGCTGGGCACGACCAGGCCGTCCACTTCCAGGATGGTCTTGCCCGGCTTGCAAGGGGCCTTGTCGACAGCAAACTGCACGTCGCGGCCGACCATCATGCGGGACAGTTCCTCTTTGGTGGTATTGGCAATATCCACGGTACCGATGCCGCGGCCCTTTTGCAGGACGGTGCAGCGGTCGGCAACCGCCATGATCTCATTCAGCTTGTGGGTGATGAACAGGATGCTCTTGCCCTCGGCCTTGAAGCCGCGCATGATCTCCATCAGCTCGTCGATCTCCTGCGGAGTCAGAACCGCCGTAGGCTCGTCGAAAATAAGGATCTCGTTGTCGCGGTAGAGCATTTTGAGGATTTCGACACGCTGCTGCATACCGACGGAGATGTCGCTGACCAGCGCATCAGGGTCGACTTTCAGGCCGTACTTCTCGCTGAGCTGCATGACCTTTTTGCGGGCAGCGTCCTTTTGCAGGAAACCATGGCGGGTATCCTCGACACCCAGAATGATATTGTCAAGAACGGTAAAACATTCGACCAGCTTGAAATGCTGGTGCACCATGCCGATGCCAAGCGCGTTGGCGTCGTTGGGGTTCTGGATCTTGACCTCTTTGCCATTTTTCTTGATAACGCCTTTTTCCGGCTGATACAGACCGAACAGTACGCTCATCAGGGTAGATTTACCGGCGCCGTTTTCGCCCAGCAGCGCATGGATCTCGCCTTTGCGCAGCTGCAGCGTGACATCGTCGTTGGCCTTGATACCTGGGAACTCCTTGGTGATGTGCAGCATCTCGATAACGAAATTATCTGCCAATCGGTACACGCCCCTTTCTATTTTCATAGTATATTAATTTATATTATATAAAAAAATCGCGTATTGTACAAGAGAAACTGCGCAAAAAGCGAAAAAAAGTTGGAGAAGGCGTACTTATTGGTGCAGCTGAAGCAGCCACTCCTCAGTCGCCTGCGGCGACAGCGCCCCTCCAAGGGAAGCCTTTAGCCTTCCCTTGAGGGAAGGTGGTGCGCAGCGCCGGAAGGCTGGCTACTTTAGCAGAGTATTTCCGTAGGAGTCGATGCTTGCATCCACCCCTACAGGTTCAACTTACTCTTATATATAAAAAACCGCCCCGCGCGGTTAAGCACGGAGCGGTTGACTTATTCAGTTACGAATTAGCCCTGGTAGTCCACGGTCACGTTGGTGACGGAAGGAGTAACAGCGGTATCGAAGCTGTCGTCGATGGTCAGGGTGCCGTCAACGATGGAAGCATACATAGCGTCGTACTGCTCCTGGGTGAACTTGTTGAACTTGCTGGTCTCCATGGGCAGGCCAACGCAGTTCTCGGCAGCGCCCAGCTTGGTCTCCTTGCCGGCGTAAGTCTCGGTGAACTTCCAGCCATTGTTCATGGAGTCGGTCAGAGCCTCGTTCACGGACTCGGCCAGGCCCTTCATGGCAGAGGTGATAACGGTGTCGTACCGGCCGGACTGGTCGACGTCAACGCCGATCATCTTGCCGCCGTTGGCCTGAGC
The DNA here is from genome assembly GCA_025758045.1 of Oscillospiraceae bacterium. Lineage (NCBI taxonomy): Bacteria > Bacillati > Bacillota > Clostridia > Eubacteriales > Oscillospiraceae > Oscillospiraceae bacterium. Next base: position 3,044,048 of record CP107208.1, read on the forward strand.
AGCAGCGTCGCAGCTCTCGCAGACGGGGCCGCCGCAGGCAAAGACGACCTCGGTACCCTCAGAGTACCAGCCGTCCATCTTGTTCTTGACCTCATCGGTAGCAGCGAAGCCGCCGGAGTACCAGTACTTGATGTTGACATCGTCAACGCCCAGCTCCTTAGCAGCAGCGTCAGCGCCCTGCACGAAGCCGTAGCCGTAACGGATAACCGCGGGAACAGCCATGCCGCCCAGGAAGCCCAGCTCTTTGTAGCCGTCGTAAACAGCGGCGTAGCCAGCCAGATAACCGGCCTGCTCTTCCTTGTAGGTGATCAGAGCGGTGTTCTCAGCGGGGGCAGTGTCGCCCAGGTCGACGGTGGAAACGTCCAGAGCCAGGAACTCAACGTCGGGGTACTTGGCCTGAGCCTCAGCGATAGAGGAACCGAACAGGTAGCCGGCAACGACGACGGCCTTAGCGCCGTCATTGACAGCGTTGTCCATCTGCTCCAAACGGGCAGCGTCGGAGTCCTCGGTAGGACGATAGTAGTTAGCGTTCAGGCTGTTTGCAGAGCAGAAGTCCTGCACGCCCTGCCAGGTGTACTGGTTGAAGGACTGGTCGTCGATGTTGCCAACGTCGGTAACGAAAGCGACGTCGGTCTTGCTGCCGGAAGCAGCAGCCTCAGAGGTAGCCTCGGTGCTGGTAGCAGTGCTCTCGGCAGTGCTGGCGGAGGAACCGCCGCAGGCAGCCAGAGAGAGGGCCATGCAGCCGGCCATCGCCATAGAAATAAACTTCTTCATGGTGTAAGCTCTCCTTTGTCATGGAACCAAAAATGGTTTTTTCAGGGCAGGGGCCTTCCCTGCCGCAGTAGTTTCAGTATACCGCATTTTGGCGGGCATTTCAACGCAATAATAATCACAATTTCATTACAAAATGCAATTTTTGCGTTGTTTCATCAGTTTTGCTCCTCCACCATCACGTTGGGGGTGTCGGGCAGGGTGTTCATGTCGGCGTAGGCGTCCACCTTCAGGTCGCTGTTGCGCAGCTGGGTGTACAGGCGCTCATAGTCGTGCTGGCTCAGCTCGGCAAAACGCCAGTGGGGGCCTGCCAAGGCCACGGCGCCGGTGGTGTAGCCCACCTTTTCGCTCTGGCCTGCCACAGTCTGGTCCCAGGCGGCATTGCCGGAGAAGAAGGCATACAGTTCCTGCTGCACGGCGGAGTTATAGCACTTGATGGCACTGCCCAGGATCAGATCCGAGGAATCGTTCTGGTCATAGTCGCTGGCCATCACGCGGACCTCGTTGCCGCTGGTGGTCTCCTTGGCGGCGTCGATAGCACTGGCGATCAGGTTGCCGCCGTTGACGAAGAGCAGCGTGGTGCCGTTGTTGCACCAATCCAGCATGCGGTTGGTGGTGTCATCGCTGGCGCTGTAGGTACCGGCAAACCAGGTGCGCAGATCCACCGTAAGGCCCTGCTGCTCGGCCGCATACTCGGCCCCCTGCAAAAAGCCGGTGACGTAGCGCACCACGCCGGGGATCTCCTCGGCACCGATAAAGCCCAGCTGGGTGTAGCCGTCCGTCACGGCGGCGTAACCCGCCAGGAAACCGGCCTGCTCCTCCTGGAAGAGGACACAGTGGACGTTGGACTCGGTGGTATAGTTGGTGTAGCTGCTGTTGTGGGGCTCGCCGTCAAACAGCAGGTAGTGTACGCCGGGGTAGTTGTTCTGGATGTTGAACAGCGCCTGGGCCATGGTCTCGCCGCGGCAGACGACCAGCGCCGCGCCGCTCTCGGCGGCTTCACGCAGGGCGGCTTCGGCCGCCTCCACCGAGGTATCGGCGGCAGTGTGGTTCTCAGCCGTGTAGCCGTAGGTGCCGGCAAAAGTCTGGATGCCCTTCCACAGCAGGGTGTCGGCGCCGTCGTCCAGGCTGGCCTGCTCGGCCGCCAGGGCGATGGTTGCCCCGCCGGGCAAGGTGGCAGACTCGCCGTTTTCGTCAACCGGGGCCGTAAAGGTATAGGTACTGTCGTCCATCGGCACCGTGAAGGTCACCGTCTGGCTGCTGGCCTTGCTGCTGCAGGCGCACAGGCTTACCGCCAGCGCCAGGGTCAGGACCAGCGCAATGAATTTTTTCATGGGATTCGGGAAACTCCTTAACATAGGTTTAATCGAGGTTCGCCGGGCCGAAGCCGTAGGGCAGCAGTTCACCCAAGGTCGTCACGATGTAATCGTCCTCGCTCTTGGCCATGATAACGGTCAGGCTCGGGCCGCCGAACTCGAACAATGCCTGGCGGCAAACCCCGCAGGGGCCGGTGACAAGGGTGTTCTTCTCCCCCACCTTGCTGCCCACGATGGCAATCGCGGTAAACTCCCGCTCACCCTCGCTGACCGCCTTGAACAGGGCGGTGCGCTCGGCACAGTTGGTGGGGGTGTAACCGGCATTCTCGATATTGCAGCCTTTGTAGACCGTGCCGTTTTTGCCCAGCAGCGCCGCGCCCACATGGAAGCGGGAGTAGGGCACGTAGGCAAACTTCTGGGCTTCAAAGGCGTCGCGGATCAGGCTTTGGATCTCTGCTTTTTCCATATTACTTCTCCAAATAAGCATCCACGCCCAGGGCCACCTTCATCATTTCGGTAAAGCTGGTCTGGCGCTGTTCGGCGGTTGTGATCTCGGGAGAAACGAAGCTGTCCGAGATGGTCAACAGGCAGGCGGCGCGCTTGCCCAGCACCTTGGCATTGTGGAAAAGGGCGAAGCTCTCCATCTCGACGGCCAGGCAGCCCTTCTCGTCCCGCAGCTTTTCCCAATAAGTCGGCTTGGCATCGCTGGGCTGGCGGTAGAACACGTCCGAGGAATGGATGTTGCCCTCGATCAGAGGAATGTTCTGGGCGGCGGCGCTGGCACGCAGGGCGTTGTTCAGCTCGCAGCTGGGCTGCTGGATGTCGTCGGTGTCGCCGCTCTGGGTCACAGCGTAGTTGCTCTCCGAGTAAGCACCGGTGGCCAGCACCACGTCAAACAGCTTGGCCTTGTCGGTGTAAGAACCGGCAGAGCCGATGCGGATGATGTTCTCGACGCCATACTGGCTGAACAGCTCGTAGGAATAGATGCCGATGGACGGCATGCCCATGCCGCTGCCCATCACGCTGATGGGGCGGCCCTGGTAAGTGCCGGTAAAGCCGTACATACCGCGCACGTCGGTGACGAGGCGCGGGTTCTCCAAAAAGGTTTCGGCGATGAACTTCGCCCGCAGCGGATCACCGGGCATCAGGACGGTCTTGGCAAAATCGCCTTTTTCGGCGCGGTTATGAGGGGTAGACATAAATGTACTCTCCTTTTCAGGTTATTGTAATATAATAGTATACCACATTTCGGGCGTTTGTGGTAAAATCAAATGGAAAAAAGTTGTGAAAGAGGTTGGAACCATGCAGCTGCCGAATCCTTGTACCCTTTGCCCCCGTGCCTGCCGGGCGGACCGCGCCCACGGGCAGCGGGGTTTCTGTGGGGCCGACGGCACTTTGCGGGTGGCCCGCGCCGCCCTGCACCACTGGGAGGAGCCGTGCCTGAGCGGCGACCCCAACGCCGCCACCGGCAGCGGTACGGTGTTTTTTTCCAACTGCGCGCTGCGGTGCTGCTACTGCCAGAACTATCCCATCAGCCAGGGCGATGTGGGCAAAGAAATTACCGTGGAGCGGCTAACGGAAATCTTTCTTGAGCTGCAAAAGGGCGGCGCGAAAAACTTAAACCTTGTCACCGCCACCCAATACCTGCCCTGGGTGCTGCCCGCGCTGGATGCCGCACGGGCGGCAGGTTTTGCCCTGCCGGTCGTCTACAATACCGGCGGGTATGAGACGTTGGAGACCGTCAAGGCACTGGCTGACTACGTAGATATTTGGCTGGCCGATGTAAAATATGCCAACCCGGACCTGGCGGCCGAGCTTTCCGCCGCACGGGATTATCCCGCCGTGGCCGAAGCCGCCCTGCGGCAGATGCTGCGCCAGACCGGTGCGCCAGTGTACGATGACGACGGCTACCTGCAAAAGGGCGTCATCGTGCGGCACCTGGCCCTGCCCGGCCACACTGACGACAGCTTTGCCGTGCTGGCGCTGCTGGCCCGCATCCGGGACGAGGAGGGCGTGCCTTTCATTCCCAGCCTGATGAGCCAGTTCACGCCGTTTTATAAGGCGGCCGAACATAATTTGGGGCGGCGCATCACGACCTACGAGTACCGCAAGGTCATCGACGAGGCGGTGCGCCTGGGCCTGACCGACGGCTACATGCAGGAGAAAAGCAGTGCTCGGGAAGAATACACCCCGCCCTTTGACCTGGAGGGCGTGTGATGCTTATCGGTATCGCGTATCTGGCGCTGTTTTTGGCCGCCGGGCTGCTGTTGGCACGGTGGGCCGTGCCGGACGGCTCCCCTGCCGTGGCGGTCCCGCTGGGGTGCGGGTTTGGTGTTTCGCTGCTGGCGGCGCTGCCCGCCGGGTTCGCGCTGGTGTGCGGCTTCACGCTGCGGGCCGTCTGGCTTGCGGCTGCCGGGGCCGCCCTGCTTTGCGCGGTATTGATTTTTGCCGGGCGCGGACATATCCGTTTTGCTAGGGACCCCGACCGCGGCGCGATGTGGCTCTGCCTGCTGCCGGTGCTGGCCGTGACGCTGTACCTGCTGCACACCCATGTGCTGCACAAGGTAACCGGCACGCTGCACACCGGTCAGAGCTGCTACGGCGACATGCCGATGCACCTGGGGTTCATCGAGTACATTGCCCAGAGCGGCCAGTTCCCACCCCGGTATCCCCTGCTGGCCGGGGCGCACCGGTTCGGCTACCCGTTTTTGTGCGAGACCGTGTCCAGCGTGTTCCGTCTGCTGGGGGCCGGGCGGCGGGCGGCGTATCTGCTGCCGATGGTGCCTGCCTTTGTCAGCGTATACGGCATGTTCTGGCAGTTGGCGCGGCGGATGCTGGGCAGCGCGGGCAAGGCGTGTCTGGCGTTTTATCTGCTTTTCATGGGCAGCGGGTTCGGTTTTGCCTACTTTTTAAAAGATGCCGCGACGTTTAAAGGTATCTTTACCGGGTTTTACACTACGCCCACCAACTATACGACGAAAAATATCGTGTGGGTCAACCCCATCGTGGACCTGCTGATCCCCCAGCGGGCCACGCTGTTTGGATGGTGCGTGCTGTTTGCGGCGCTGTACCTGCTATGGCGATTCGCGTTTGAGGGTGAGTCACATCTTTGGCTGCCGCTGGCGGTGCTGGTATTGCCTCTGCCTCTTTTGCAGACCCACAGTGCGCTGGCGCTGGTGTTCCTCTGTTTGGCGGGCGGACTGTACACGCTGACCCACCGCCCCCGCACGGCCAAAAATTTGCTGCCCTGGCTGGGACTGGCGGCGGTGTGCGGCGTGTGCTGGCTGGCCGAGATGTCCGGCACGGTGCTGGCCCAAAGTCTGGACGGCACCAACATGCTGCGGCTGCACTTCAACTGGGTCAACGGCAACGGCGACGGCACGCTGAAAGACCCGTGGCTGTGGTTTTACGTAAAAAATATCGGGCTGGTGTTTCTGCTCATCCTGCCGGCTGTGCGCCATGCCGGCACCCGCCAGCGCTGGCTGTTTGGCGGCGGTGCGGCGCTTTGGCTGCTGGCGGAGTTTGTGGTGTTCCAGCCCAACAACTACGATAATAACAAGCTGCTGTTTATTACCCACGCCCTTGGCTGTATGCTGGCAGCGCAATTGCTGGCGGATTGGGCCAAACGGCTGCGCACCCCTGCCCTGCGGGCGGCGGTGATCGCGGTTTGCTGTTTTGTGGGCATGTTCGGCAGCGTGCTGACCGTGGGACGGGAGCTGGTGAGCGACTACCAGCAGTGGGACGCCTCTGACATTGCGTTAGCCGACTATATCAGCGAAAACGCCGAAAGCGACGCACTGTTTTTGACCAGTGACAGCCACCTGACTCCGGTGTTCGCCCTGGCCGGGCGGCGCATTGTCTGTGGTTCGTCCAGCTGGGTGTATTTCCACGGCATGGACTACGGGGCTGAGTATGCGGCCATGCAGGCTTTGTATGAGACCCCGGATGAGGATACTTTGCAGACCTGGGGCGTGGATTACGTGGTATTTGACGGCTCTGCCCTGGCCCGGTTTGACACTGATGAAGATTGGTATGCGGAGCGGTTCCCGGTGTGGTACGAGGATACGGGATGCACAATTTATAAAACAGCCGCGGCCTAAAGCCTCCCTCTTGGAGAGGGGCCAACACAAAGATTAACAGCTGGCACCCATCTGAATAGGTGCCAGCCGTTTTGTTTTTAGGCAACACCGCACAATTCCCGCCTGACGGCTTAAGCACCGCTCCGGCGGCTGCGGCACGGCAACTGCGTTGCCAAAATGCTCGATAATACACAAAGTATTATCTGCGCTTTTGGCTTAGCAGCTGCCGCACCTCGCTCGCCGTATCGGCACTTAGAATTATGCGGTATTGCCTTTATTTACTTTTCCTTGTCGTCCGCCGTTTGGTGGTCGTTTTCCGTGCCGCTTTTTTCGGCGCGGGGGCCGGGCGCATGTGGACGAACTGGATCGGATTGCCATTGGCCAAAATGCGCTCTTCCACTTCCAGTTCCGGCAGGGATGCCAGGAACTTGTTCAGGCTCTTGGAGCCGAAGTTGCGCACATCAAAGTCCGGATAACGCTTGATGAGCTGGTCGCCCACGCGGGAGGTGCGCACCCAACCGGTGCCGTCGTCCATCTCATCGATCATGCCGTCGATGATGCGGCCGATGGATTCGCGATTGATGGCGGTATCGTCCCCTGCGGCGGCGCGGGCACCGGCTTCAGCGGCAGGCACCGCCGGGGCGCTGTCGGCCTCGCCATGGTCCAGAATCAGGTCCAGATACTTGAACTGGTCGCAGGCTTTGACAAAGGGACCGAGAGCCTTGCTCTCGCCCATGCCGATGACCAGCTTGCCGGCCTCCCGCAGACGGGCGGCCAGGCGGGTGAAGTCACTGTCCGAGGACACGATGCAGAACCCATCCAGGTTGCCGCTGTACAAAAGGTCCATAGCATCGATGATCATGGCCGAGTCGGTGGCGTTTTTGCCGGTGGTGTAGCTGTACTGCTGGATGGGGATGATGGAGTTGTTCAGCAAAGCATCTTTCCAGCTTTTCAGCCGCACGTCCGACCAGTCGCCATAGATGCGCTTGCAGGCAGCCACGCCAAAGGACGCTGCTTCGTCCAAAATCACCTTTACATATTTCGGCGAGATGTTGTCCGCGTCAATGAGAATCGCAAGTTTCAGGTCCTGCATAGGCTTACCTCTTCTCGCGCTTGGGCTGCTCAAAGTACATATACAGCTGGCACGGGATCATACCGTTGTATATTTTGCGGCGGCGGGCGGCCTTTTTGCCAAAATGCTGCTCAAAGTCAGCATCGGCGGTGATGGCATACAACCCCTGCGCCGGGTGGCGCTGCCAGACCTGGCCCAGCGTTTTGGCCAGGGCGGCGGCTTCGCCCGCGTCGCCCAGGCGCTCGCCATAGGGCGGGTTGGTCAGCACGGTGGCGGCGTCGGCGGCGGTAAAGTCCTTGACGTCGGCCACCTCAAAGCGGCAGCGCTCCCCCACGCCGGCCAGCTTGGCGTTAGCGTTAGCCAGGGCCACAGCGGCGGGGTCGATGTCGTAGCCGATGCCCTCAAAGGCGGCATCGGTGCGCACCTCGGACAGAGCTTTCTGGCGCTGCTCGGCCCAAATAGACGCGGGCACAAAGTCGAAATGCTCGGCGGCAAAGCGGCGGCGCAGGCCGGGGGCCAGGTTCAGCGCTTTCTGGGCAGACTCGATGACCAGCGTGCCGGAGCCGCAGAACGGGTCCTGCACCAGACTGTCGCGGCGCACGCGGCCCAGGTCGGCAATGGCAGCGGCCAGCGTCTCCTTGATGGGGGCCAGCGTGGCGTTTTTGCGGTAGCCGCGCTTGTGCAGGCCGTCGCCGGAGGTATCGAGGTAGATCTCCACGGTATCCTTGCGCAGGGCAAAGCGTACCTTGTACAGTGCGCCGATTTCCGGCAGGGTGCTGGTCTTGTGGCCGGCCATCAGGCGCTTGACAATGGCCTTTTTTACGATGCTCTGGCAGGCGGGCACGCTGGAAAGCTGGCTGGACAGGCTGGAGCCCTTGACCGGGAAGGCCGCGTCGGCAGGCAGCAGTTCTTCCCAGGCGATGTTGTAGCAGCCGTCGAACAGTTCATCAAAGGTGGTGGCCTTGTAGGTAGCCAGCAGCAGCAGCACACGCTCGGCGGTGCGCAGGTTCAGGTTAGCGGCGGCGATGATGTCGGCCCCGCCTTGGAACGCCACGCGGCCGTCGGTGACCTGGATGTTCTGGGCACCCAGGCGCTTGACCTCAAAGTTCAGCGTGGATTCGGTGCCGAAAAAGCACGGCGCCACCATGGTATACAGTGTAGGCATAAAGATCCTTTCGTTATTATGAGACAGGTAAAATTCACAAAAAGGCCCTGACCCCGGCGCTGTTGCTGCCGGAGCAGAGCCCATTTTATTCAAACTAATTGTGGGCCAAAATCAGCCGCGGCGGCGGGAATAGCCCCCGCGATGGTTTTCGGTCACGCGCTTGAGGTCGGCGATCTTTTCCTCGCTGCGGGATTTATAGCGGGCCATCATATCCTCAAAGCTCATCTCGCCCTGGGGTGCCTGGGGCTTGGGCTGCCAGACGCGGGGCTTCTCCTCGCGCTTCTGGCGCGGCTGGTTCGGGCGCGGGCCGCCATTGCCGCCGCCCTGGGGGCGATGGCCGCGCTCCGGTGCGGGCTGCGTGCGCTTGATGGAAAGCGCGATCTTGCCGTCCGGTGCAATGGAAAGCACCTTGACCTGCACAGTCTGCCCATCGCTCAGCACGGCAGAAAGATCCTGCACGAACTCATACGAAACCTCAGAAATATGAACAAGACCCGTCTTGCCCTCGGGCAGAGAAACAAATGCGCCGAAAGGCTTGATGCCGGTGACCTTCCCCTCGACAATATCCCCAACTTGTAATGCCAAACTATGATACCCCTTTTTTCTTTAGACTGAATATTCAGAGGGGTTGCCGCAAAGCGCCCCCGCTAAAACAAAATTATTTGCCGCTGATGTCCACAAACACGCGCTCGTTCGGGCGCACATAGCCCTGCTCGCGGGCGTAGCGCTCAATAATGGCGCTGTCGCCCTGGTCCAGCGTGCTGGACAACTCGGCATTGGTGGTTTCCTGGGCTGTAAGCTGGTCCTGCAGGCTTTGCAGCTCCTGCTGTTTGGAGGCAATAGACACCTGGTACTGGATCAGCAGGAAAAACAGGTAGCCGCAAAGCGCCACAAAAGCAAGGGGCACCAGCCAGCCGGGAAGCAGTCCTTTTCGCTTTTTCATCTTAAAGACCGCCTCCTTTCCGTACAAATCCACATTACAGCTTACGCATAGCTAATTATATAATATCTTCGACTTCTTTTGCAACTGGTTTTTTCCAGATTTTTTTGATTTTCCCGCTTTTTTCCGCGGTCGGCGGGGACAGCAGCGCTTTTTCAGTGCTGCCAGGCGGGCGCAGGCGGCTTTGCGCAGCGGTACGGCAATGTACCGCCGCCCCCAGCGAGCCGGGGCCAGCAGCAATCGGACGATCCATTCGGTCAAGACATGCAGCGGCGGCACGATGGCTTTCTGCCAGGCCAGTGCCCCGGCAGCCAGCCCCGCCGCCATGTACCAGCGGGCCAGCCCGGCCGCGCTGACGCCCGCCGAGAAGCCCACCAGCAGCACTGCAGCCGCTGTAAAGGCCAGCAAGTCCAGCACAAAGCAGCGCACCGGGCCGCGGCCCACCAGCAGCTCCGCACCATCCCGCACAGCCCAGAGCAGACAGCCCAGCCCTAAGCACCACAGCACATCCGCCCAGACAGCCGCAGCGGCGGGCGCGGCGGCCATCAGCGGAAAAGCCTAGCCAGTAGGCTGCCGCCGGATTGGCGGTTCTCGGCATACTGCAGATACTCGATCTTGCCGGAAAGCTGTACCTGGCCGCTGGCCACCGAAAGTTCGCTGACCTGCAGGCCTTGCCCGCCCACCGTCAGGTTGCCCAGCGGCGTTTCCAGCACGGCAGCGTTTTCATCACAGCTGATGATGCGGGTAACGCCGGTAAGCGCTAAACGGCTGCGGTCTTTCAGCGCCAGGCTATGGCTGCGGGGTGTATTTGCAGTTTGCGCCGGGCCTGCCGGGGCGGCGGGCTGGTGCAGCGGTACGGTCTTGCTTTCCTGCCTGGTCTCCTGCATGGGCATGTTTCCCTCCCGCGTGGCAATTTCCTAAAGTGCGAATTCCCTATAAGATATGCGGGACGGGGCGGAAATATTACTCGATGACCTCAAACAATTCGCGGGCGACATCCTTGCCTTTCGGCTCCTCGACGGCCAGCACCCGCACTTTGACAGGGCGGTTGCCGAAGGTGATCTCGATGACATCACCGACTTTGACGGCATAGCTGGCCTTGGCAGGCTTATCGTTGACCATCACGCGGCCGGCATCGGCGACCTCGTTGGCCAGGGTACGCCGCTTGATCAGGCGGCTGACCTTTAAGTATTTGTCCAAACGCATGGGGTTCTTCTCCTTCTTATTGACTAAAAATGCACCCCGTGCCGAAGCGACGGGGTGCAGAACTTTGGGATAACTTACTGAACAGCGTCCTTCAGGGCCTTGCCAGCCTTGAATGCGGGCAGCTTGGAAGCCTCGATGGTGATCTCGGCACCAGTCTGGGGGTTGCGGCCCTTGCGCTCGGGGCGCTCGCGGACCTCGAAAGTGCCAAAGCCAACCAGGGTGACCTTGTCGCCGCCCTTCAGGGACTCGGTGATGACATCGAGAGCGCCGTTGACAGCAGCCTCGGCATCCTTCTTGGTCAGATTTGCTTTTTCCGCAACAGCGGCGATCAGTTCAACTTTCGTCATGGTTTGTACCTCCAAAAATTTATCAGCAAAAAGCAGCTGCGAACGCGGGGCGTGCCCGGTCCTGCTATGCTTCTTGTCTTACAGTTGGTGCGTGGCTGCGGTAAAGGCGGCGTTGGCCTTTTGCAGCGCCTGCTCGGGGTCCAGGCCAGCCAGACGGGCCAGGGCGGCGGTTTTAAACAGCAGCTCACCCAGTGCGGCTTCGGCGTTGTCCCCTGCTTCTACCCGGCGGGCCAGGGTCTCCAGTTCTGCCGGGTCGGTGGTGACGGTCACCCCGCCGCGGGCAGCCCTCTTTTGCAGCTTGGCGGCGCGCATCAGGGCGGGCAGGGCTTTAGGCACGCTGTCCAGGTCGTCCTGCAGGGTCACACGGCCCTTTTCCTTATTCTTGAGCGCATCCCAGTCTTTTATACTGGTGTCACCGCCAAAAATATGCGGGTGGCGGTCAATCAGCTTACGGCAGACGCCGTCACAGACCTGCTGCCAGGTAAAGCGGCCTGCCTCCTGCTCGATCTGGGTATGGAAACCCACCTGCATCAGCACATCGCCCAGTTCCTCGCACAACAGTTCGGGGTCGTCCAGGTCGATGGCGTCCACGGCCTCGTAGGCTTCCTCCAGGAAATTCATGCGGATGGATGTGTGGGTCTGCACCTTATCCCAGGGGCAGCCGTTTTCCGGGTCGCGCAGGATCGCCAGGATGGCCAGCAGGTCGTCGGCGGTATAATGCTCTTTTTGCGGGTAGGCGTTCATAGGCATGGTTTGTTATGCTGCCGCGCAGCTCGTAACATTTTACTCCCAAATCAGGATTTGTCAAGCCTTGCGGGCGGAGCCGTGTTGACAGCGCCGCCCGCAGGCATCAAAATCGTTGCGTTATTCCGTTATTTTTTCGGAAGCTGTAAACTTTACAGCTGGGCGCCGCAATGGTTGCAGAAGAGGGCGTCGCCGTCCACCTCGGCCTTGCAGACGGGGCAGATCTTGGTCTCGCCGCGCAGCTTAATGGGCTCTTCCTCGATTTCTTCCTCGGCAGCTTCTTCCCCGGTGGCAGGCTCATCCTCGATGATCTGCTCTTCTTCCTCAGCCTCGCAGGCGGCGCACTCCTCGGGAGTCATGTTGGCTTTCAGCTCCTCGATGGACTTTTCCACCTCAGCCACGGCGTCGATGTATTTATCAACCAGGGGCTGGTTTTCTTCGCCAGCCTTATGCAGGCTGTAGACCAGGGCACCCAACTGGCGCTGTGCCTTGGACAGGCGTGCCTGCTGGTTCAGCAGCTCGAGCTGGTTTTTGCCCTTATCAGCAATGTCCTGGGCGGTCTTTTTGGCAGTGTCGAAGAGCTGGATGCCCTGCTCTTTCAGCATATCAATATCGAGTTCAAACATAGAAAACACCTCTTTCTATAACCCTGCGCGTTTCTGCTCCATCGCGCTTTGTAGCCTTATTATAGCCGATTCCTACGCGGTTTGCAACGCGCAAATGTATATTTTCCGTGAATTATGCGCCAATAAACTCCCGCAGCATGCTGTCCGCCGGGACCAGGGCGGTATCCAGCGGCGGGAAAGCCGCAAACCGTGCCCGCAGCGTATCAAGCTGGCGGCGCTGGGTGACGGTCAGGTCCTCGTCCGGGGGCATGGTGTCCAGCAGGGCGTGCCACAGGCAGACCTCATAGGTGTGGGTGGTATCCAGCAGCAGGTCAGCGCGGGGCTTGAAGGGCTTGATGTACTGGTCCTCGCCCGCGCAGACTTTGCCCCACAAGCCCAGCGTAAAGGCGGCGCCGTGGCCGCGGAACAGGCAGTCCCGCACCAAACGGCGGGCCAGGCGGATGTCCCGGGTGGCCAGGCAGCGGGTGCTGTCGGGGGCGGCATACTCCTCCCGCAGACCCGCGTACAGGCACAGGGCGGCGTCGGCGGGTAGGCGCTCAGTCAGGGCAGGATTCAGGGCATGCAGTCCCTCGATGATGACCACGCCGTCCCGGCAATCGATGGTCCGGGTGCCGTTGGGCTGCTGAATTTTAAAGTCAAAGATGGGCGCTTTGCAGACGCCCTCGGTGTGCAGCTTGGCAAGGCACTCCTGCAGCACCGGCAGGTCCAGCGAGCCCAGGCTCTCGTAGTCGTCGGTACCGTCTGGGTGCTTGGGGTAGCGGCCAGCGCCGGCATAGAAATCGTCCAGGCTGACCACCGCGCTGCGGCAGCCGCGGGCAGCGATGGCATCGGCAATCTTGTGGGCTGAGGTTGTCTTACCGGCGGCAGACGGACCGGTCAGCATCACGATATGCCGCCCGCTGGACAGCACCTCGTCGGCGATGGACTCGATCTGGGCACGGTACTGACCCTCGCTGTAATCGGCAAAGGCCTGGGGCTGGTTGGCGGCCAGGGCGACCAGCTCCCGGCTGACGAAACGTTTACGTTGTTGTGTAGCGCGCATAAAAGTCCTCCACGCCCTGCTTACGGGCGAGAATCTCCTCAAAGCGGTCAATATATTCGGTAGGATACTTGAAGTTGAAGATGCGCTCGATCTTGCCGCGGCGCTGGCCGGGGATGACCAGCTTGGTGGAGCCGCCCGCACCGGCGGACAGGATCGTGTGGATTTCTTCCATGATATAAATGTTGTACAGGCACTCGCAGCCGGGCTTGGCCCAGCCGATATTCTCCAGGTTTTGCAGCGTACCTTTCTGGCGGTACATGTAGTATGGGCGGTAGCCGACGTCGGCCAGTTCGCGGCAGCTTTCCAACATGGCGGATACATCATCGTATGCGGCGGCGCGGTGTTCCACCACCAGGTTGCTGGCGCGCTTGAGCGTCAGGGTATGCACGGTGATGTTCTCCGGGTCCAGGGCGATGGCCTGGCGCAGGCTGGCGGTGAAACCCTCCACCGTATCGCCGGGCAGGCCCGCGATGAGGTCCATGTTGATGTTGGTGTGGCCAGCGGCGCGGGCGGCAGCGAAACAGTCGATGATGTCCTGCGCGGTGTGGCGGCGGCCGATATTGCGCAGAACTTCATCGGAGAAAGTCTGCGGGTTGATGGAGATGCGGGTTGCGCCATACTGCTTGATGATACGCAGTTTTTCGGCATCGGTGCAATCGGGACGGCCTGCCTCCACCGTGTATTCATCAAGAGCAGCCAAATCAAAGGTGCGGGCAATATGGCTCATCAGCTGTTCCAGCTGAGCCGCTGAAAGCGCCGTAGGCGTGCCGCCGCCGATATAGAAAGTACGGATGCGCAGGCCGCAGCGGTCGGTGGTCTCGCGGATAGCGGTCAACTCCCTGCACAGCTTGTCCACGTAGGGCTGCACCAGCGCGCGGGTAGCTTTGTCCCCCACCGTGCGGGAAACAAAGCTGCAATAGCTGCACCGGGTGGGGCAGAACGGGATGCCCGCATAGATGCTGCAATCCATGGGGTCGGCGGCGTCCAGCACAGGGCGCTGCAAGTCCGCAATGCCCAGCGCCAGCTTGAATTTTTCCGGCGTGCAGGCGAAGTGGTCGAGGAACTTTTCAGCGATAGCCTTCTCGCTCTCCCCCGCCGCTCGCAGGTCGTGGATGATGCGCACCGGGCGCACGCCGGTCATCATGCCCCAGGGCGGGTCGATACCGGTAAGGTCTTTCAGCAGGCCGAATTCCAGCTTGCACAGGGCATATTCGGGGTCAGCTTCGGGGCTGCGCAGATCGGTGCGCCAATAGAGGCGGCCGTCCTTGCATACAAGGATCAGGTCGGTCATTTCGTGGCTTTCCGCCAGGACGAAATCCTCGGTTTCCGGCAAGTTTTCCGCCTTTTCGGCGCCCGGGAAAAAGATACGGGCCGTATGCTCGGCTTCGTAACCGGCGGCGGGGCCGCGTAAAATGATCTGCATAGATCCACCTCCTGTTCAGTCAGTTCTCTTTTGCTTGGGATGGCTTAGTAGGCCCAGCCGCCGTCCATGTAGGGGTTGGTGCGGCGCTCCTGCCCGAGGGTGGAGAAGCTCTCGTGCCCCGGCAGGACCTGGGTGTCGTCGCCCAAAGGCAGGTTGGCCAGCAAGGACAGGCTTTCCTGCATCTGGCGCATGCTGCCGCCGGGCATATCGGTACGCCCGCAGGAGCCGGCAAACAGCGTATCACCACTGAAAAGCAGGTTGCCACAGTTCAGCACCACACTGCCCTGGGTATGGCCGGGGGTGTGATAGATTTTAAATGTTAAACCGTCAATGTTCAACTCGTTATTGGCGGGCCAGTTCTTGTCCACCTGCCCGGATTTCAACGGCAGCAGCTGGGTGCCGGCGGCGTCCACCGGGTCCATATAGACGGTGCAGCCGGTGGCCTGTTTCAACGCTGCCACGGCCCCCACATGGTCGTAGTGGCCATGGGTCAGCAGGATATGGGTCAGGGTGGCGTTCTCGGCTTTCAAGGCATCCAGGTAGGCCTCCGGCGCAGCGGCAGCATCGATGAGGATGCCATGCCCTGCGTCGGTGGTGATGAGAAAGGTATTGGTATACAGCGGCGGCAAGCCGTGGATGTGCTGAATTTTCATAAACAGCTCCTTATTTCTTCCACTCGTCGGTATCAATGACGATGGTCACGGGGCCATCGTTGACAAGATCGATCTTCATGTCCGCGCCAAACTCCCCGTGCTGCACGTCTTTGAGGCCCTGATGGGACATTTCGTCGAGGAATTTCTCGTAGCACGGCACAGCCAGATCGCCCTTGGCGGCATGGCTAAAACTGGGGCGTTTGCCGCGGGAGGTATCGCCGTAAAGCGTAAAGTTGGACACGACCAAAGCCGAGTAGCCCAGCTCCACTGCGCTGCGGTTCAGCTTGCCATCCTCGTCCTCAAAAATGCGCAGATGCGCGCATTTCTCGGCCAGTTTGGGCACGATGGCGATGTCGTCGGTATCGCGCACGCCCAGCAGGATGACAAGCCCGGGGCCGATGGGCCGGGGCTCTCCGCCGTTGACGGCCACGCTGGCACGGGTCACGCGCTGAATGACTGCTCGCATAAATAATAACTCCTTATATCAGTTGCGGTTCACGCTGACAACATCCTTGACCTTTTTCAGGCGGGCGACCACGCTGTTCAGGTGTTCGGTGTTGGTGATGCCCACGGTCACGCTCATGCGGGCGCGGCCCTGCTCGGCCGAGCGGGCGGTCAGCGAGTAGATGGGCACCCGCATATCACCCAGCGCCAGCGCCACGTCAGACAACAGGTTCGCACGGTCCATGCACAGCAGATCCAGCGTAGCTTTGTAGTTTTCCTTGGCATCGTCGGCCCAGTAGGCGTTCACCCAGCGGTCGGCGTTCTCGCCCTGGCGCATGCTCTCCCGCACGTTGGCGCAATCCTTTTTGTGGATGGACACGCCGAAGCCGCGGGTGACGAAACCGATGATCTCATCGCCGGGCAGCGGAGAGCAGCACTTGGCAAACTTGATGGGGCAGTTGTCGATGCCCTCGACGACGACGCCGTCGGTGGAGTGCATCCGCTTGATATCCACGGTCACAGGCTTGACCTCGGTGGCCTTGAGCTTGGTGTACTCCTCTTTCAGTTTGGGCAGCATACGGCTGATCTGCAAACCGCCGTAGCCGATGGCCGCATACATCTCATCCACCGAGTTGCAGTGGTTGCGGCGGGCCAGCGCCTCCATAAAGGTCTCGTGCTGCTCATCGGTCATCGACATGAGGTTGCGGCGCAGCTCGCGTTCCAGTGCCTCGCGTCCCTCCTGGATATTCTCTTCCCTGCGTTCTTTCTTGAACCAGTTGCGGATCTTGTTCTTGGCTTCGCTGGTCTTTACAATGTTCAGCCAGTCGCGGCTGGGGCCGCGGTTTTCAGGGCCGGTGATGATTTCGATGATCTCGCCGGTCTGCACCTTATGATCGATGGGCACGATGCGGTTGTTGACCTTGGCGCCGACCATGCGGTTGCCAACGGCGGAATGAATGGCGTAGGCAAAGTCGATCGCAGTGGCACCGGCGGGCAGGTTGATGACGTCGCCCCGCGGGGTAAAAGCAAACACTTCCTCCGGCAGCAGGTCGCTCTTAATGTCGCTGAGCAGGTCGGTGGCATCGGCGCTGGAGCGCTGGCTTTCTAACAGCTGGCGCACCCATGCCAGGCGCTCGTCCAGCTTATCACTGCTGCCGTTGGTGATTCCTGCCTTGTACTTCCAGTGGGCGGCGATGCCGTACTCGGCCATGCGGTCCATATCCCAGGTGCGGATCTGCACCTCAAAGGGGATGGCCTCGCGGCCGATGACGGTGGTATGCAGGCTCTGGTAGCCGTTTGGTTTTGGCGTAGAGATGTAATCTTTAAAGCGGTTAGGCAGCGGGTGGTACATGTCGTGGATGAGGCCCAGCGCGTTATAACACTCGGACACATTCTCGAGGATGATGCGCACGGCGTAAATATCGTAGATCTCCTCGAAATCCTTATTCTGCATGTACATCTTGCGGTAGATGCCGTAGATGCTCTTGACGCGGTGGCGGATGGTGGCTTTCTGGATACCGTTTTCCGCCAGATGCTTGGCAATGGTGTGGCAGACCGTGTGCAGAAACTCATCGCCGTGCTTGTTCAGCAGGTCGCGGATGGTTTCGTAGCCCACGGGGTCCAGGTAGTGCAGGCTGCGGTCCTCCAGCTCCTCCTTGATATTGCTGATGCCCAGGCGGTGGGCAATGGGGGCGTAGACCTCCATCGTTTCCAGCGCCTTATCGCGGCGCTTCTGCTCCGGCCAGGCGTCGCCGGTGCGCATATTGTGCAGCCGGTCGCACAGTTTAATGATCATCACGCGGACATCCTGACTCATGGCCAGCAGCATCTTGCGCAGGTTCTCGGCCTGGCGGTCCTCGACATTGGAGAATTTGATCTGGGTCAGTTTGGTGACGCCGTCCACCAGCAGAGCCACATCGGGGCCGAATTTTTGCTTGATTTCGGCCACCGTGACGGGGGTATCCTCGGCCACATCGTGCATCAGGGCGGCGGCGATGCTCTCGCTGTCCATACCCAGTTCCACCAGAATGGACGCCACCGACAACGGATGGCAGATATACGGCTCGCCGCTGCGGCGGCGCTGACCGCCGTGGGCTTTCTCGGCCAATGCGTAGGCACGGTCGATCATATCGAAATCATAGGGGCGGCCGCTGTCTACCAGCGACTGCTTTAAGTCCTCATAGGTGATGGGCATTTTTACATCACCGGTTTGGGTGTTTTCCATATGAGATTCCCCTTTTGCAATTTATTCCTCTTTCACGCGAGAGTGTAGGAGTCGATGCTTGCATCGACCCGCGGGCGGGTGACAAGCACCCGCCCCTACAGGATGTCACTTAACAACTGCTGCCAGCTTTTGCAGGATCGGCGCGCTGGCCAGGTCCTGCTTGGTGGTTACCGGCACGGGCAGCCAATGGCCGTTCTGCTCCTGGATCAGCCCCAGTTCGTGCAGGGCGGCCAGGCTGGTCAGGGTCTTGCCGGTGTTCTCCGGCCCTTGGGCGGCAAACACAGGCTGCAGATCGCCCGAGGCGACCTGCCCGCCCCGGATGCGCTTGTACAGCATCACGGTGTCGGCACGGTCGGGCAGCAGCGCGGCGGCGCGGGCGGGTTCCAGTGTGCCGCCGGTGCGAAACGCCTCGAACCAGGCAGCCTGCTCGCTGGGCAGATTGCCCAGCCCCGCGGGGCGGATGGCCCGCAGATGGGCCGAGACCATCGGCCCGCTGCGCCCGGTAAAGATCGAAACTTCCAGCGCGGCTTCCACCGCTGTGCCCACCGGGTAGGCAAAAGTCGACGGTGCTACGCCGAAGATTGAGGCAAACAGGGTATCGTTGCCCTGGCGCAGCCGCACCCGGGTGTGGCGTCCCTCGGCACCCATAGGCCAGATACCATCGATCATAGCGTCGCAGACCAGCAGCACCGGCATGGGGTTTTCCCGGCCAAAGGGCGCCAGACGGGAGAGTTCCTGCACGTTGGGTAGCGTCAGCTCCGAGAGCTGCACCGCGGCGTCCAGTTTCAGTTCCGGCGCACCGGGGCGCGGCGCATGCTCGGCCGCCCAGGCGTTGATGGCCTGGCGGAAAGCAGGCAGCTTTTCTTCCTCAATTTCCACACCGGCGGCCGCCGCATGCCCGCCAAAGCGGGTCAGGTATTGGGCGCAGCCAGCCAGCGCACCGTGCAGGTCGAACGGGTCGGGCGCACGGCCGCTGCCGCGTCCCTCTCCATTTTGCAGCGAGATGACGATGGCGGGGCGGTTGTACTTTTCCATCAGCCGCGCGGCCACAATGCCGATAACGCCGGGGTGCCAGTCCTCGCCGGAGACCACCAATACGCGGTCCCGCTGGCGGGCAGGGTCGGCTTCCAGCGTCTTTTGGGCGGCAGCGAACACTTCCTGTTCCGTCTGCTGGCGCTCGGTGTTGATCTCCGCCAGGCGGGCGGCAATGCCGGCGGCCTGGGCTTCATCGGTGCAAAGCAGCAACTTTAACGCGACCGCCGCATTATCCATGCGGCCCGCTGCGTTCAGCCGCGGGGCCAGGCTGTAGCTGACGGTGTCCGCGGTGACGGGCTTGCCCGCGACCCCGGCGTTTTCCATCAACGCCTGCAGGCCGGGGCGCATCGTGTCCTGCAAAAGGGCAAGGCCCTCCCGCACGAGGGTGCGGTTCTCCCCCACCAGCGGCATCACGTCGGCCACGGTACCCAGGGCCACCAGCTCACCGTACATTTCCAGCAAGTCCGCAGGCTCGCAGCCTTCCAGCGCGGCACAAAGCTTAAAGGCCACACCCGCGCCGCACAGATCCTTAAAGGGGCTTTCGTCATCCGCCCGCTTGGGGTCAACGACGGCGACGGCATCGGGCAGGGTCTCGCCGGGCAAGTGGTGGTCGGTCACGATAAGGTCCAGTCCCAGCTCCTTGGCACAGGCGGCTTCCTCGATGGCCGAAATGCCGTTATCCACGGTCACCACCAGCTTAAAGCCCTTTTCGGCCAGGCTTTCCAGCGCCGGGCGGGTCAGACCGTAGCCGGTGCCGCGGGTGGGCAGCTTGCAGCGCACGTGGGCGCCCATACTGCTTAAACATTCATACAAAATGGCGGTGGCAGAGATACCGTCCACGTCATAGTCGCCATAAATAACGATGGTCTCCTCGTTTTCCACGGCCTGCTCGATGCGGGCCACGGCTTTGTCCATATCCCGCAGCAGGAACGGGTCCGAAAGCTCGGCCCCGGCTCCCAGCAGGGCCTGCACTTCGGCCGGATCGGTACAGCCGCGGGCGGCCAGTACCCGGCGCAGCAGCGCACCGCACCCGGCCCCGGCCAATGCCTGCTCGGCGGCGGGGTCTGCGGTTTTGATCTGCCAGGCAGGATAGTTCATAAACGGGTTCTCCTTTTATCTTTTACTTTACCTTAAAGTCCGCGTCAAAATCATGGGTCAGGCCATCCTGGCGCAGCATGGCTTCCAGGGTGTCGATCTCGGTGGAAACGTCCATGCTCACATCTTGCAAAAGGGTGTCGTACAGTTTGGTGTAGGCCCCATTCAGCGTATGCAGGATGGCGGTGATGTCCCGCCGGATCTCGGCGGCGTTGGCGGTGTCGCTCTCCCCTAACCCTTGCGCCGTGTCCAGCAGCTTGCGGGTGGTGGGCAGGTAATACTCGCGGAAGCGGCGTACCCGGGGCAGCTGCTCGGGGTGATTATGCACGAAGCCCAAAATCGACGCGCAGGTCTTCTGCATCCGGGTCAGTTCTTCGTCCGTCTGGATACCCAGCTTGCCACGGCAGATTTTTAGATAGTTCAAAAAATCCACGCCGTCGCGGTTGAATTGTTCGGCATCCGTCAGGGTTTGCACGGGCGCGGCCTGCGGGGCCGGGGTACCGGCCGGGCAGAGGGAATCGTCCAGATACAGCGTGCTGTAGTCGTCGCTGATGGCGGCGTTGGGCAGGTCGCCGTTGGCCACAGCTTTGGCCACCGTGTCGTAGGCTTTTTCCTGCTTAATTTGGGCCTTGCGGGCCAGGGATGGCAGGTCGCAGGTCCAATCGTTGGCGGCTCGCAGCAGTTTGCGCAGGCGGCCAAAGTAGCTGAGCTTTTTCATACCCACAATGGCCATGAACAGAAAACCCAGCGTGACCGGGTAAAATACAGCGGTCAGAATCGGCAGCGCCACAAATTCGTCGGGTGTCAGTCCCAGCGTACCCGCGCCGACAGCGGTCAGGATGCCCAGCACCAGCGCTGCGATGCCGAAGCAGCCGGTGAAGGTCCAGCCCACAGCCGTAAGCACCACGCCCACCGATTGGCCGCCGTTTTTCCATTTGCGCTCCAGGCGGCGTTTCCAGGCGGAGAAGCTGTCCGGCTGGGCGTTGGCACGGTTCATGGCGTCTCCAGCCTGCTCCAGTGCATCGGCAATGCTGCCCAGCACCGAAGAACCGACCTGCGTGCCAAACTGCACGGCTGAGTCGATCATATCGCCGAGGTCGTAATCGTAGTTGTTTTTGTTGTTATCAGGCATTTTATGTCCTTACTCACACGGTTTGTATCGTTTCATCAACTCAGCGGCACAACGCACACCGTCTACGGCGGCGGTCATGATGCCGCCGGCGTAACCGGCGCCCTCGCCGCAGGGGTAAAGCCCGGGCAGGGCTTCGCACACCAGCGTTTCCTTATTGCGTACCAGACGCACCGGACTGCTGGTGCGGGTCTCCAGGCCCGTCAATACGGCGTCCGGGGCACGGTAGGCGGCCAGCTTGCGGCCAAAGGAGGTCAGGCCCGCCCGCAGGGCACTGCTCAGTTCATCGGGCAGTAGTGCGCCCAGGTCAGCAGGCGTTACGCCGCGGGGGTAGGTAGGCTGCACAGCGCCCAGTTCCAGCTGGCCGCGCCCGGCCAAAAAGCTGCCCACGGTCTCGGCCGGGGCCAGGTATCCCCCGCCGCCCGCACGGTAGGCGGCCTGTTCCAGCTGGCGCTGAAAGGCTACCGCCTTGGTTGGGTCATTATCAAAGTCGCGGCCGTCCACGCTGACCACCACCGCCGCGTTGGCGTTTTTTCCGTTGCGGGCATGCAGGCTCATGCCGTTGGTGACCACAGCGTTTTCCTCGCTGGCGGCGGCACAAACCGAACCGCCGGGGCACATGCAGAAGGTGTACACGCACCGCCCGCCGCTGACATGCTGGCTGAGTTGGTACTCACCCACCGGCAACGCCGGGTGCCCGGCGGCGGCGTGGTAGAGGCTCTTGTCAATTTCGGTTTGCAGGTGTTCGGCCCGGAAGCCCACCGAGAAAGGCTTGCACTCCAGCGGCATGCCCTGCCTGTGCAGCATGGCAAAGGTGTCCCGGGCGCTGTGGCCGACCGCCAGGATCAGCTGCTCGCAGGCAAAATCGCCCGCCGTGGTCTCAACGCCCGCCAGGGCACCGTTTTCGATCTTCAGACCGGTCAGGGCAGTGTTGAACCGCACCTCACCGCCCAGCGCGATAATTTCCTGCCGGATGCTGCGGATGATGCCGCGCAAAAGATCAGTACCCACATGGGGCTTTTGCCGCCAGGCAATGTCCGCCGGGGCGCCGTGCTGCAAAAAGGCATCCGTCACAAAGGCGCAAAGCGGGTCGCCCACGCGGGTGGTCAGCTTGCCGTCGGAGAAAGTACCTGCGCCGCCCTCGCCAAACTGGATGTTGGCGTTCAAGTTCAGTTCACCGGTCTTTTCAAAATGCTCGACGGCTTTCACGCGCTCGTCCAGTTCTGGGCCGCGTTCCAGCACCAGCGGACGGAAGCCGCTGCGGGCCAGCAGCAGCGCGGCAAAGAGGCCCGCCGGGCCAAGGCCCACGACCACCGGGCGCGTTTTTAACGCTGTATCGCCTACCGAGAAAGAAAACCTGGCGGGCTGTGTGAAACAGACGCAGGGCGAGGCCCCGGCGTATGCCGATTCCTCACCCTCGTCTTTGAGCGTGATCGCCATGGTATAGACCAGCACGGGCTTGCCGTGCCGGGCATCTACCGATAATTTTGCCACCCCGCAGCGGGCCGCTTTGTGGGCGGGCACGCGCAGGATGTGCAAAGCCTGGGCCGCCGCCTCTGCGTCCGGGTCAGGACAGCTGAGCGGCAGACGGATATTGCGGACTAATAGCATAGATAACCTCTTTGGCTCCCTCTGTGAGACAGACTCCCCCGACGCGGGGGAGGTGGCACGAAGTGCCAGAGAAGGAGTGCTGTCAGTGAAGCTGACTGAGGGAGAGACATTCAAACCAAGGCTCTCTCCCCCACCCGCTTCGCGGGAGCCCCCTCCCAGAGGGGGCCATTTGCGGGATGCGCACTTTTTATTTCGCCGTGACCTCGCACTGTACCGTGTAGCTGCCGGTGGCGAAGATGCGGGTGGAGGACGGGATCTGGATGGTGACCGGGATGGTCTGCTGGCCTACCGTCAGGCTGATGCTCTGGCAGTCGATCTGCGCGACTACGCTGTCGGCGGACAGCTCCTCGATCTCATCCTTCGGGCCGTACAATTCCACGCCGCTGACCAGGCTGGACAGGATCTCCATATCATAGTTGCTGGGCACGTTGACCAGCCGGATGTTGGAGATGTTCAGCGTAGTGGAGGCCATGTCCGTAGTGTCAAAGCTCAGCGTTACATTTGTCACGCCATCCAGCGAGACTACGCCGGCGGGCAGCTCGATCAAACGCTGGTAGTCGCGGTCCATCTCGAACTCGCGGGCCAGGTCAAAGTCGGTCACGGTCAGGCTTTCCAGCGCACTGACGGTGCGAGCCGGGCCTGCTACGCGCAGCTTCTGCTGGCTCAAGGTGTAGTGCAGGCTGCTGGTGTCAAAGCCGTTGGGCACGCCGATGAAATCCACTTCCAGCGGCAGCTCCCGCACCTGGTAGATCGTCAGCGTGACGTTGGCGGAATCGCTGTCCATCGTGGTGTACTGCGGGGCGATGGTGTTGCCGTTCTCGTCCCGCAGCTCCAGCGTGGAGGGCGTGGTGGTGGTGTCGGCCAGCGCGTCGTCGCTCAGCACCGGGGCCACCACCTGGCTGATCTGATCCAACTCACTGGTGGGGCCGCGCAGCGTGATCTCAGCGGGAACAGCGGAGGTCTTATTCAGCATATAGCCGTCGGCGATAGAGACAGCCGAGGCATCCACCGTGACGGGCACGGTTTTTTCGCTGACTTCATCGAACACGACGTCGATCGTATCGTAGGGTTTTTCCACTGTACACTTGATGTTGCCGGAGTAATCGGTGGTATTGGTCACGCGGGCCTGCAGGCGCAGGGTGACCTTGCCCGCACCGCTGACGCCGGAATAGCTGGGATAGACCATGATGTCGGAGCTGGTCATCTTACCAATGCTGGTGATGTTGCCCTCGACCCGCACGGTTACGCCGCTGATGTCGGGCCGCTCCACAATGTCCAAGCCCTGGTTGGTGTAGGTAGTGGCGGAGTTGGCGTAGTTGATGGGCACATCCCGGATGGTGGTGCTGCCCTGGGGATCGATGTAGATGGTAACGACCAACCAGGTAGCCAGGCCGCAGGCCAGCGCCATCAGGATGGAAACTACGCGGTTATCCATCAGGGATTTGCGCCCCTGGGGTGCGTTATTCGGCTTTGGCATGGGGTGCGTTCCCTCCTTTTCGCAGCAGTTTTTTCAGCACGGATTCGTTGTCTTCCTCGGTCTCCTCAGGCGGGACGACCTCCTCCTGCAAGAGGTTAAAGAGGTTCTGGCGGTCCAGGCGGCGGATCAGCACGCCGTTTTTTGCCAGCGAGATAATGCCGGTCTCCTCGGACACGACCACGACGATGGCGTCGGAATTCTCGCTCATGCCCAGGCCGGCGCGATGGCGGGTGCCCATATCCTTGCCCATATCCAGATTGTTGGAAAGGGGCAGCACGCAGCCTGCAGCCACAATGACGCCGTCCCGGATGACAACTGCGCCGTCGTGCAGGGGTGTGCCCTCGTAAAAGATGGTGCCCAGCATTTCGGGGATGACGTCAGCATGCATCGGCGTGCCGGTGCGGATGATCTCGTCCAGGTTATTGCGGCGTTCCAGCACCATCAGGGCACCGGTGCGGGTGTCGGAAAGCTGTTCAGCCGCATCGCAGATGGCAACCACAGCGCTCTGCCACACACCGCGCAGCGAAGGATCGGTGCGGCGGTTGCCGAACAGCCGGTTCGCCCATACGGTGGTCTGGCCCATGCGCTCCAGTGCACGGCGCAGCTCCGGCTGGAAGATGACCACCGCCGCCGTAAAGGCCACAGTGACCACGTTGTTCAGTACCCAGGTGACGGTGCGCAGGTCCAGCAGCACCGCGAAGCCGTAGAATAAGATCAGCAGCGCGATGCCTTTGACCAACTGGCCGGCCCGTGATTTGCGGGCGAACTGGATGAGCTGGTAAAACACAAAGGAAATGATCAGGATGTCGAGCGTGTCTGAAAACAGATCGAACGCCCGCAGACTGCTGATGATAGCGGATAACGTTTGGTTTTGCAGCATGGGTAAAGTCCTGTCCTTTCCCTCTTAAAGGTTGGTTACGTTCACTCGATCAGAGCGACGGCGTGGGCCGCAATGCCCAGCCCTTCGCCGGTAAAGCCGAGATGTTCCTCGGTGGTGGCCTTTACGCTCACAGCGTCCAGCGGCAGGCCGAAGGCATCGGCGATATTCTTACGCATAGCCGGGATGTGGGGGGCCAGCTTCGGCCGCTGGCATAGGATCGTCGCATCGATGTTGCCCACCTTGTAGCCGTGAGCGGCGATAATTTTCGCTACTTTGCGGGTCAGCGCCAGGGAGTCCGCGCCCTTGTAGGCGGGGTCGGTATCGGGGAAATGCTGGCCGATGTCACCCAGGGCCGCTGCGCCCAGCACGGCGTCCATCACCGCGTGCAGCAACACATCGGCGTCGGAATGGCCCAGCAGGCCTTTCTCGTAGGGGACCTCTACCCCGCCTAAGATAAGCTTGCGGTCCTCGACCAAACGGTGTACATCATATCCGTGACCAATACGCATGGTGTTCTCCTTTTGTAAGTCCTCTTTGGTGGTGATTTTTAAATTGGCGTAGTCACCCGCCGTCAGTGTGACGGGCAGGCCGGCCAGTTCAAACAGGCTGCAATCATCGGTGACCAGGCTGGCTTTCTCGCCGCTGACAGCTTCCAGCGCCTGTAAGTACAGTGCCCGGTCAAAGCACTGGGGCGTCTGCACGGCGTAAAGGGTGGCGCGGTCCGGCGTGGTGACGACTTTGCCATCCTTGTCCGCCACCTTGATAGTATCCTTCACGGGCACCGCCGGGGCGGCAGCGCCGGTCTTGGCGGCAGCCTGCAAGACTTGGGTGATGACTTCCTCGCTGGCAAAGGGGCGGGCAGCATCGTGGATGGCTACCAGCTGGCCCTTGGCGGCAGCCAAGCCATTGTGCACGCTGTCGGCACGGGTCGCGCCCCCCTGCACCACGGTGCAGGGCTTGGGGCAGGCCGCGGCGATAGCCTCGCACTGGGGGCGGTTACCGCCCGCCACCAGCACCAGCTCGTCCACCGCCGGGTGGGCGACAAACAGGGCACAGCTTGTCTCCAATACCGTGCGCCCATCGGGCAGACAGTAGCTGAGTTTATCAAATCCCATGCGGCGGGAGGCCCCCGCGGCCACGATAATGGCAGTTACAGTTGGCAGCCCCTTTTGCGGCATACAGCTGCGCCCCCTTACACTTAGATATATACTTATCATTATACAGGGTCAGCTTGAAAAAATCCACTAAAATCAAGAGGTTTTTTCGGTGAAAGTTCCGAAGGTGCTCTCTCACCTTACACGACCTTATACGAGCGGCACAGAACCACCTTGACGGAACTGCCTGTACCTTCTATAATAGTATATAGAAATAACAAGCCACAGAAACGGAGGCTTTTGCCTATGGCGTGGATGATCGTATGTGACAGCTCCTGCGAGATCCGGGAGCTGGAGCACCCCAGTGCCGGGGTGCAGTTTGCCCTTGTACCGTTCAAGATCCGTGTGGGTGAGCGCGAATATGTGGACCTGGCCACCCTGAATGTGCCACAGATGCTACAGGCCATGACCGACTACAACGGCGCCAGCACCACTGCCTGCCCCAGCCCGGAAGAATGGGCCGAGTATTTTTTGCAGGCCGATAACTGCATTGCGCTGACCATCAGCAGCAATCTTTCCGGCAGCTATAACGCCGCTGTGGCCGCCCGGACCATGGTGCTGGAAGAACACCCCGAAAAGAAGATCTTCATTCTGGACACCCTCAGCTGCTCCGGTGCGCTGGCCGGTGCGGCCGAGCTGGCCAATAAGCTTATCGGCGAGGGCCAGACATTTGAGGACATCTGCTTTGCGCTGGAAAAGTTCGCCGAAAGCACCCACATCCTGTTTTCCCTGGCCAGCTTTGACAACCTGGCCAAGAACGGCCGCGTCAGCAAGGTGGTGGGCTTTATCGCAGGCCGCCTGAACATGCGTGTACTGGGCCGCCGCACCTCCGATGGTAAGATCGACTTCTACTTCAAGACCCGCGGCGAGACCCGCGTGCTGGCCAAGATTCTGGAGCAGATGGACGAGGACAACTACGACGGTGTGCACCCAGTGCTCATCAGCGAGTGCGGTAACCAGACCGCCGCCCACCTGCTGGAACACGGCATCCTGACCAAATGGCCCGAAGCCCCTGTGCGCATCGTGCCCTGCAGCGGCCTGTGCAGCTTCTATGCCCAGGACCAGGGTATTATCATTACCTACTGATTTTTGCAATTTTACCAACAACACCCCCGCACAGCCGTTTTGGCTGTGCGGGGGTGTTGTTTATTTTTGATAAATAAAAAAGGATTATTCTTTGTTCGCCTTGCGCTTCATACGCTCCAGCAGGGCAGCTTTCTGCTTGTCCCACTTGGCGTCGGCCTCGGGGGTGGCAGGCTCAGTGCACCGGGCAAAGCTCCAATGCAGGCCGTCGCGGCGGCTGAGCTTGAACCGCAGGTACCACGCCCCGCAGTAGGGGCAGGTGCAACGGGTGTAGTAGCCGGTGTTCCCCCGCTTGAGCCACACTTCGTCAGGCGTCAGCGGTGCACTGCACTCGGGGCAGGCTGCCTCGGTCAGTTCGGACACGTTGCGGTAGTCGTCATGCTCCATCCGGTTCATGAACAGGCGGATGTCCCGCGCGGCGGGGTTCGGCTCGGCGCCCAGCAAGGCTTCTTTCAGCAGTTCTTCCTCGGTGGGGTAGGTCGCCAGCCCCTCGGCCAGCGGCAGCTTACGGCAGACCTTGGTGGTGTACAGTGCGTCATCCAAAGCGTTGTGGAAGGGTTCCTCCTTGGGGATGCCCAGCCGGTCGACCACGCTTTCCAGCGTCAGGCCCTCCCCTTCTTTGCGGGGATAGGCCTGCAAAAAGATACGCTGCAGGTCGTACCAGCGGTCGGGCCAGTTCTCATCCAGGCCTGCCAAAAAAAGGTTCTGCTTCAGAACAGGTACGTCATCCAGGCCCCATTCGGCCAGCTCGGCGTCCGGGCCGGCCCAATCCAGGAACTTCTGCAGACCCTCTTTCATCGGCAGCCCGGCGTCCAGGTCGCCCTGGCTCAGGCCGGTCACTTTGGCGATGTGGTGCTGCAATTTGCGGAAGATGCGCGGGCGCAGGTTCACTTCAAAAGTATCCAGCACGTCGCCGCGGGCATTGATGCGCACCGCACCAATCTGAATGATCTCACCCCGCAGCGTCAATTCTGTACCGTGGTACAAAAACGTTTTGGGCTGATACCCAATATTCCATTCGAGGTCAAAAACGATCAGGTTCACAGGTCAGTTCTCCTCGCTCAAGATAAATTTTTCTACAGCCAGCCCAACACCGTCGTGGTCGTTGTCGGCCGTCTGGTAGTCGGCCGCCGCTTTTACGGGGGCCTGGGCATTGCCCATCGCCACGCCCATACCGGCGCAGCGGATCATCGGCAGGTCATTCCAGCCGTCGCCGCAGGCCATCAGGTTGGCAGCGGTCAGGCCTTTGGCGCGCAGCAGCATCTCCAGCGAGGTATCCTTGCCCACGCCCAGCGGCATCGTCTCGATAAAGAAGGGCTGGCTGCGGCAGATGGACAGCTTGCCCGCGAACTCCTGCTGCATCAGCTCCTCCACATGGGGCATGTCCACGGGGTCGCCGGTCAGCAGCAGCTTGTTGATGGGATAATTCACGGTGGCAGGCAGATTTTCTACCTGGCGCACCGGGATCTTGTTGATGCGGGCTTCCTCCTGCACGTAGGGGCTGGAGGCGTTCTCGGTAATGATGCCGTGGGTGTCATAGGTCAGGGGCACCACGTTCCAGTAGCGGGAGAAAGTGCACACCGGCTCGATGAGGTCCGGCGGGAAGGCGTGCTGCACCAGCGTGTGGCCGGTCTTGCAATCGATGATCTTGCCACCGTTGTAGCTTAAAATGCAGCCGCCGTATTTTTGCAGTTCCAGTTCCCGCGCCAGCGGCTCAATGCCGACGGTGGGGCGGCCGCTGGCCAGCACAATGCAGACGCCGCGGGCCGCGGCTTCCATCAAAGCTGCCTTGGTGCGTGGCGTGATGATTTTCTCGCTGTTGGTCAGTGTACCGTCCAGATCCAGTGCCAGAACTTTGTATTGCATAGGTATCCCCCGATTACTTATATTAAATCCATCCTATTTTACCCCAAACCGACAGATTGTGCAAGGGGCGCAGTGCGTCGGGCAAAAATTAGACATTTCTAACGTATTGACAAACTTTCTTTTCCGTGGTACACTACAAAAATAACATAAGGGAGTAGTCAGCACCCTATGCGGTGGAGCAGCCGCGCGGTGCAGTTTTGCCAACATAATGGGGCGTGCCCCTGGCTTAACTTTAAACGACGAGACTTATCTGTTCAGCGCCTTTTGCGCAGGACAGATAGGTCTTTTTTTGTGCCCTTACAAAAACGGAGGAATACCCATGACATTATTTGACCTGATCCTGATCGCCATCAGCCTTTCCATGGACGCTTTTGCCGTTTCGATCTGCAAGGGCCTTTCGGTCCACAAGGTCAGCTTTGCCCACGCCATGACCTGCGGGCTGTGGTTCGGCGGCTTCCAGTTCTTGATGCCCACACTGGGCTTCTTCCTGGGTGACCGCTTCGCCGTGGTCTTGACCAACTTCGGTCCCTGGGTCGCCTTTGTGCTGCTGGCCATCATCGGCGTCAACATGGTGCGGGAAAGCTTCGGCGGCGACGAAAAGCTGGACGATGACTACTCCGCCAAAGCAATGCTGCCGCTGGCCGTTGCCACCAGCATCGATGCCTTCGCCGTCGGCGTCAGCTTTGCAGCCATGCAGGTCAATATCCTGCCCGCCGCCGGCCTGATTGGCTGCATCACCTGCCTGCTGTCTGCCATCGGTGTGCGCGTAGGTGCCCTCTTCGGCGATAAGTACCGCGCTCCTTCCGAGCGCATCGGCGGCATCGTGCTGATCCTGATCGGCCTCAAGACCCTGCTGACGGGACTGGGAATTTTGTAATTTTTGCTATATACTTTCCGTTCCTATTGTAAGGGTCGATGCTCGCATCTACCCGCTCCCGCAGCCATTCGATCTTCCAACAAGCAAAAAGTGCATGCGCCTTCACCCGGCACATGCACTTTTCTTTTCCTATTTTATTATCCCCGGCAGGCGTCCACAAAACTGCGCAGCAAACTTTGGCTTTCCGCCGCCTGCCAACGATGTTCCGGGTGCCACTGCACGGCCTGTACGAAACGGTATTCCGGCAAGTAAACAGCTTCGACCAACCCATCCGAAGCCACCGCCTGGGCATGCAGCGCCGGAGCCAGCCCCTTGATGCCCTGATGATGGCGGCTGTTCACCGCCAGCGGACCGGGGCCGTATAACGCAGCCAGCGGCGTGTCGGGCAGGATGTTCACTTCATGCACGGTGCGGTCATACGGCTTGTCCATACTGTGGGTGATCTCGGTGCCGGTCTGGGTTTTCAAATCCTGATATAGCGTACCTCCCAGTACCACATTTAAAATTTGCAGCCCGCGGCAGATGCCAAACACCGGCTTGTCCGCCTGCAAAGCCAACTCGATGAGCCTGGCCTCCATGCGGTCACGCCGCGGGTCATTTTCGCCGCAGAACGTCTCTTTTGTCTCACCGTACAGCACCGGTGCCACATCGTTGCCACCGGTCAGCAAAAGGCCGTCCACCCGGTCCACAATGTCTTTCAGCATAGCGGCATCATCCGTCAGCGGCAGCATCATCCCGATGCCCCCAACTGCCTCTAGCCCTTGCATGTACCCGGGCAGCATCCACAGGCTGTCCCGTCCCGCGTCCACGATAGGCGTCAATCCAATCAACGGTTTCATTGGCTGATCCCTTCCCTCTCTATAATTTTGCATTATAGCGCAGCCTGGAGGCGGTGTAAAGCACCCGCCCCGATTCACGTAGATTTTTAAGAAAACACCCGAAAAAAATGTTGGATTTTAAGACCAACCGTTGTTATTCAGCGCACAATTTGATTTTTTATTTTTGCAGGTACTTTTCCGCGTCCTTTTCCATCTCTTTCCAAACCGGATAGGAAGCGCCATTTTCCTCAAACAGCTTTTTCAGGTCGCGGTTAAGCGTGCTCATCTCCTCAATGGCATTCATTGCGTGGTCCGAGGCGCAGACTTTGCCCAGGCCCGTTGCGCACATCAGGGTAAAGAATTTCACGCAGGTCTTGCGGTACTTTTCGCCCTCAAACTCCTCATCATCCTTGGGCAAAATCGCATGGCCGCTGTTTTTCAGCGCGCGATAGCCCTCTACATTGGCATCGGCCATCTTATTAAAGTAGGCGGTGTCCCCTTTCAGCCGCTTGAGGTCACCGTCAGTTTTGTAGCAGGCAAAGGCCACTGGCAGCACAAAGGCGGCGTGACAAAGCAGATAGTCCCCCATGTTTGGCTCATATGTGACTTTATAACCTGTCTCAGCAAAGATTTTCTGAATCAGCTGCTCGTCAGATTGCGCACCGCACAGCTGGCCGATCGTAATTTTTTTCAGATCAACTGAAACAACACGGTCCTGCTCACGGTGCCCTGCCGAAGAGGCAAAGGCGAACATCACATTTTTTTCTGGCAGAGCCGTCACCAGTTTCTCTGGCTGCACATTATTGCCCAGGAAAACAACGTTTTTGCTCTTATTGGCGCGCAACGCATCCAGGATCGTAGCCACCTGCGTGTAGCGCGCAGCAACGAAGATCACATCATACTCATCCTCCGATGCCAATTCCGATACCACCGGCACACGGACGGTCGATTTCACTGGGAGCACATAGTTTTTAATGCACAGCCCGTTTGTTTTGATGGTCTCGGCCCATTTCCCTCGCGCAAGCAGAGTAACGTCCTTCCCTGCCTTGAAAAAGTCTCGTGCCAGATTGCACCCCAGCACACCCGCACCATATACAAGAATTCGCATCGTGCCCATCCTCCTCTATTTTGCAGTTAATTAATGCTAACCCATTGTTACAAGCATACGCCGGACTTGGGGTGCTGTCAAGCGCTGTGCCCTCAAATCATCGTTTGCTTCATCAACTTCAGCCGTCTATTTCCCTCAGTTCTGTAGGAAAGGCTGCACATAACAAAAAGCTCTGCCTCCGAAGAAGCAGAGCTTTTATGGTGACCCGTGCGGGAATCGAACCCACGTTAACGGCGTGAGAGGCCGCTGTCTTAACCGCTTGACCAACGGGCCATATTAAAAGAGAAGTCGGCATCTACCTATTTTCACAGGCCGTCTCCAGCCAACTATCTTCGGCACGAGTGAGCTTAACTTCTGTGTTCGGAATGGGAACAGGTGGAACCTCACCGTCATCGACACCGACCGTCTCTTTTTTCTGAGGATGTACCCTCAAAACTGAATATCGAACTGCTTTAGCAAATAGAGTATCTCATAAAGATGGGGTCAAGCCCTCGACCTATTAGTACACACTAGCTGAACGGATCACTCCGCTTACACTCTGTGCCTATCAACCTTGTAGTCTTCAAGGGGTCTTACCTGATTGACTCAGTGGGATATCTTATCTTAAGGCCGGCTTCACGCTTAGATGCTTTCAGCGTTTATCCGATCCGAACATAGCTGCCCAGCTGTGCCACTGGCGTGACAACTGGTGCACCAGAGGTTCGTCCATCCCGGTCCTCTCGTACTAGGGACAGCGCCTCTCAAATATCCTGCGCCCACGACAGATAGGGACCGAACTGTCTCACGACGTTCTGAACCCAGCTCGCGTACCGCTTTAATTGGCGAACAGCCAAACCCTTGGGACCGAATTCAGCCCCAGGATGCGATGAGCCGACATCGAGGTGCCAAACCTCCCCGTCGATGTGGACTCTTGGGGGAGATCAGCCTGTTATCCCCAGGGTAACTTTTATCCGTTGAGCGATGGCATTTCCACTCACATACCACCGGATCACTAACTCCGACTTTCGTCTCTGCTCGACCCGTCAGTCTCGCAGTCAGGCTCGCTTTTGCGTTTGCACTCTCTAGCTTGGTTTCCGTCCAAGCTGAGCGAACCTTTGAACGCCTCCGCTACTTTTTAGGAGGCGACCGCCCCAGTCAAACTGCCCACCTGACAATGTCCCCCGCCTCGATTCAGAGGCGCAGGTTAGAATTCCAATGTCGCAAGGATGGTATCCCAACGTCCGCTCCAGAATCGCCAAAGCGACTCTTTCCCAGCGTCCCATCTATCCTGTGCATGCAACACCGAAACCCAATATCAGGCTACAGTAAAGCTCCATGGGGTCTTTCCGTCTTGTCGCGGGTAACCGGCATCTTCACCGGTACTACAATTTCGCCGGGCGGGCTGTTGAGACAGTGCCCAGATCATTACGCCTTTCATGCGGGTCAGAACTTACCTGACAAGGAATTTCGCTACCTTAGGACCGTTATAGTTACGGCCGCCGTTCACTGGGGCTTCAATTCAATGCTTGCACATCTCCTTTTAACCTTCCAGCACCGGGCAGGCGTCAGCTCGTATACGTCATCTTTCGATTTAGCACAAACCTGTGTTTTTGGTAAACAGTTGCCTGGGCCTATTCTCTGCGGCTCACTCTCGTGAGCACCCCTTATTCCGAAGTTACGGGGTCAACTTGCCGAGTTCCTTAACAACCCTTCTCCCGTTGGCCTTAGAATCTTCTTCCTACCTACCTGTGTCGGTTTGCGGTACGGGCACCTTAAACATACACACAGCTTTTCTCGCCTCTCTTCCAGCCGGACTTCGGTACTATATTTCCCTCGATCACTACCAGAACCAACACCTGGCTCCGACCTTCTGAAAGTGTCCCTGTGCTTAAGTCTTTCGGTGGGGACGGAATCTCTACCGTCTGTGCATCGGCTACGCCTTTCGGCCTTACCTTAGCTCCCGCCTAACTTGGAGCGGACGAACCTTCCTCCAAAAACCTGAGGTTTCCGGCCATGTGGATTCTCACCACATTCGCGCTACTCATTCCGGCATTCTCACTTCTGTAAACTCCACAGCCGCTTACGCTACTGTTTCTCCGCTTACACAACGCTCCCCTACCCCGCACTTACGTGCAGCCTAAGCTTCGGTTTGTATCTTAGCCCCGTTAAATTTTCCGCGCAGAGACGCTCGACCAGTGAGCTATTACGCACTCTTTAAATGAGTGGCTGCTTCTGAGCCAACATCCTGGTTGTCTGCGTATTTCCACATCGTTTTCCACTTAGATACAATTTGGGACCTTAGCTGTAGATCTGGGCTGTTTCCCTTTTGACAATGAGATTTATCTCACACTGTCTGACTCCCATACATCAATACTCCGGCATTCTTAGTTTGATAGGCTTCGCTACCCTCTCGGGCGCTAGGCCATTCAGTGCTTTACCTCCGGGTATCTAATATGAGGCTAGCCCTAAAGCTATTTCGGGGAGAACCAGCTATCTCCGAGTTCGATTGGAATTTCTCCGCTACCCACAATTCATCCGCCGCCTTTTCAACGGAGGTCGGTTCGGCCCTCCATGAAATTTTACTTTCACTTCAGCCTGATCATGGGTAGGTCACCCGGTTTCGGGCCCATTGCATGCTACTGAACGCCCTTTTCAGACTCGCTCTCGCTACGCCTCCACGCCTTAAGCGCTTAAGCTCGCAACATACAATCGCTCGCCGGACCGTTCTACAAAAAGTACCATATCACACGTTGATGTGCTCTATGTGCTTGTAGGCACAAGGTTTCAGGTTCTCTTTCACTCCCCTCCCGGGGTCCTTTTCACCTTTCCTTCACAGTACTATACGCTATCGGTCACTGGGTAGTATTTAGGGTTGGAGGGTGGTCCCCCCATCTTCCGACCAGGTTTCACGTGTCTGGCCGTACTCTGGAACTCGCGCAGCTCTCGTTACTTTCGCTTACGTGTCTCTCACACTCTTTGGATGGCCTTCCCATGCCATTCAGCTAGCAACTTAAGTCCTAAAAGCGGTCCATACCCCGGAAGGATTTCTCCTTCCGGTTTGCCCTCTTCCGCGTTCGCTCGCCACTACTAACGGAATCTCGTTTGATGTCTCTTCCTCGCCCTACTTAGATGTTTCAGTTCAGGCGGTTCCCCCCACACACCTATGGATTCAGTGTGCAGTACCGAAGTATGAGCTTCGGTGAGTTTCCTCATTCAGAAATCCCTGGATCAATGGATATTTGCTCCTCCCCAAGGCTTATCGCAGCTTATCACGTCTTTCATCGGCTCCCAGTGCCAAGGCATTCTCCTTGCGCCCTTTGTAGCTTGACCGTTGTTTCGCTTTCGCAAAACATATCTTTATTTCAGATTCTCCATTTGCCAACGAGATTTTACCATTTTACTGTCGCTTATTACTAAGCTTCAGTTCCGCTTGGTGAAATTATAGATTTTAATTTAAAATCAGGAATTTTACATAGCTAATAAAATCTCATTTCGCAGTTCTATATTCAGTTTTCAAGGTACATCGCATAAGGCTTTGGGTAACCCAGCGCACTGGATTACCAGTGGTGGGCTGAAATGGACTCGAACCATCGACCTCTCGGTTATCAGCCGAGTGCTCTAACCAGCTGAGCTATCAGCCCAAATGGTGGAGATAAAGGGATTCGAACCCTTGACCCCCTGCTTGCAAAGCAGGTGCTCTCCCAACTGAGCTATACCCCCGCGTTTTCACGTTTCGGGTTTCGCTGTGTCCCTTATGCTTTGAGGTTCCGTTTGCACGGCCCTCAAAATTGAACAATACTGAAACTTGCTTTCCTGTCCGTTCAGCCAAAGACCTGCTTTAGCTGAACGTCTGACTCCCTAGAAAGGAGGTGATCCAGCCGCACCTTCCGATACGGCTACCTTGTTACGACTTCACCCCAATCACCAGTTTTACCTTCGGCGGCGTCCTCCTTGCGGTTAGACTACCGACTTCGGGTCCCCCCGGCTCTCATGGTGTGACGGGCGGTGTGTACAAGGCCCGGGAACGTATTCACCGCGGCATGCTGATCCGCGATTACTAGCAATTCCGACTTCATGCAGGCGAGTTGCAGCCTGCAATCTGAACTGAGACGTTGTTTCTGAGTTTTGCTCCACCTCGCGGTCTTGCTTCTCTTTGTTAAACGCCATTGTAGTACGTGTGTAGCCCAGGTCATAAAGGGCATGATGATTTGACGTCATCCCCACCTTCCTCCGTTTTGTCAACGGCAGTCTCGCCAGAGTCCTCTTTCGTAGTAACTGGCAATAAGGGTTGCGCTCGTTGCGGGACTTAACCCAACATCTCACGACACGAGCTGACGACAACCATGCACCACCTGTCTCGATGTCCCGAAGGACTTCATGCATCTCTGCACTATGCATCGGATGTCAAGACCTGGTAAGGTTCTTCGCGTTGCTTCGAATTAAACCACATACTCCACTGCTTGTGCGGGCCCCCGTCAATTCCTTTGAGTTTCAACCTTGCGGTCGTACTCCCCAGGTGGATTACTTATTGTGTTAACTGCGGCACTGAAGGGGTCAATCCTCCAACACCTAGTAATCATCGTTTACGGCATGGACTACCAGGGTATCTAATCCTGTTTGCTACCCATGCTTTCGAGCCTCAGCGTCAGTTGGTGCCCAGTAGGTCGCCTTCGCCACTGGTGTTCCTCCCGATATCTACGCATTCCACCGCTACACCGGGAATTCCACCTACCTCTGCACTACTCAAGGCCAGCAGTTTTGAAAGCAATTCACGGGTTGAGCCCATGGATTTCACTTCCAACTTGCCGGTCCGCCTGCGCTCCCTTTACACCCAGTAATTCCGGACAACGCTTGCACCCTACGTTTTACCGCGGCTGCTGGCACGTAGTTAGCCGGTGCTTTCTTGTTAGGTACCGTCATTATCGTCCCTAACGACAGGAGTTTACAATCCGAAAACCTTCTTCCTCCACGCGGCGTCGCTGCATCAGGGTTTCCCCCATTGTGCAATATCCCCCACTGCTGCCTCCCGTAGGAGTCTGGGCCGTGTCTCAGTCCCAATGTGGCCGTTCAACCTCTCAGTCCGGCTACCAATCGTCGCCTTGGTGGGCCGTTACCTCACCAACTAGCTAATTGGACGCGAGTCCATCCTAGAGCGAATAAATCCTTTTCCCTCAGTACCATGCGATACCGTGGGCTTATGCGGTATTAGCAGTCGTTTCCAACTGTTGTCCCCCACTCCAGGGCAGGTTACTCACGCGTTACTCACCCGTTCGCCACTAAATCAAGAAAAGCAAGCTCCTCTTGATTCCGTTCGACTTGCATGTGTTAGGCGCGCCGCCAGCGTTCGTCCTGAGCCAGGATCAAACTCTTTATAAATGGTATTTAATCGCCATTTAAAAGCGTTAAATCTCTGTAATCACTCAGACACAATCGCTTGCGTCCTGTATGAATTACTTGTAAATTTGGAATTGATTATCGTGGGTTTCCAAACCCACGTTCAAGGTTCCACAAGTTTCAGTTTTGTTCAATTTTCAAGGTCCTGCTGCGCTGTCACTTGTTTCGTAACAGCTTGTATATTATATCTCATAAAAGTTCTTTTGTCAAGAACTTTTTTCGATATTTTTTGAAGCCTTTCGGCTTCAAAATCCCCATACAAGCCGTAGTTACAAGCTTTAGCGGCTGTCCCCTCGCGAGACAGCTTGATTATTATAGCAAGGAGTATGACCTTTGTCAAGCACTTTTTTCGGTTTTTTTGACAAAGTTTTTATTGTACTTTTGGGTAAGGTGTATATTGTGGTGTTGTGCAAATGCGGCACCAAGTGTAGGGGTAAGAGGTGGAAACACACGGCCTCTCCCTTCTCGCAGAGGGGGCTGCTGGGCAATTGTGTGCTGGATAACAACTTCCTTATTTAATATAGAACTCCCCTGCAGCAGGGCAAAGGTTTACGACTTCTTCTCGTTCGCAGATGCGATAGTGGTCGTAGGTGAACTCTGGCACCGTGACACAAGATACAAGGGTCGCCTCATCCGCTGGGGAAAGGTGTTTCGCTCCGAAGATCGTACCAGCTTTCATCAGCACGCATGGCTCAGCGCCGTCTTCCAGCCCCAGCTTGTATTTTGTCAGCTTGGCGTTGTCGATTTCCCACAGTTCCAGGGTGGAGCCGGCGTGGAAGAACCAATACTCGTCTGCATCCAGCGTGTGAAACTGCGAGGCTTCGCCCTGACCCAGTTCATAGTAGATCACACCATGCGCGGGTCGCTCCTTGGCGCGTTCGCCATCGCGGTACAGTTCGCGGAACGCGCCGCCCTCCACATGAGGCGTCAAATTAAAGCGCTTTACAAAATCCATGTTTCTTCCTCTTTTCTTATTAGAACATACTTCGAGTATAGCATTTTGTCGCCGGAAAGACAAGCCGCGCTAAAGCTGCATACATACAAAAATTTTTCCTCACGCATCCACTGGTTTTAACTCCAAGTGCATACAAGAGGGGGATATTCTCTTTAAGTTCTACTCCGCTATTTACAGCGTCCCCCACAGCAATGTCTGCCGGAAAAATTGTGCAGTTTGTGCTTCTATTCGATTTCTGACCGCTTCATCATCTGCGCCTTCAACTCCAGTGTAATTATACGTTGCATCATAAAACTACCCATACAAATTCACGAAATTCATTTTTCGTGCATGCGCTTCTTCCAATGTACCGTCTATTGTAGGAGCTGCCCAAACAGCCGCAGCGTCTGCTCATAGCTGCCCATCGTTTTTGCGGCCAGGCCTTTGCGCTCACAAGCGGCCATAAAAGCCTCAACATCGTATTGAACCATAAAAAATAAAACCTCCTGTATCATCGCGGTCCAGGACCCAATGAATACAGGAAGTTTATCGGTGTAAACACAAATTATTTATAGGCCTATTTCATAATTTCACATTTTTTATAGCGATGAATCCGCGAGTTTATCGGTTTGCAGCGTCCGCCACAAAATGCCGGTTTTGCGGATAGTGGCGGGGTTTATGCGGCCTTATGCTCTCCGCTTTTTGTCCAGGCGGATCTTGTCGGCGATCATCGCGATGAACTCACTATTCGTGGGTTTGCCGCGGAGGTTGTGGATGGTGTAGCCGAAGTAGCTGTTCAGAGTGTCCACATCGCCGCGGTCCCAGGCGACCTCGATGGCATGGCGGATAGCACGTTCGACGCGGCTGGCCGTGGTACCGTTGCGCTTGGCGATTTCAGGGTAGAGACGCTTGGTCACGGCGTTGATGTACTCGTGGTCGGCGGTGGTAAGCAGGATGGCATCCCGCAGGAACTGGTAGCCCTTGATGTGGGCCGGCACGCCGATCTGGTGCAGGATCTCGGTGACGGTAAGCTCATCGGAATCCAGCGAGACCGGCTGCGGGCGGCTGGCACCGCCGGCGGCACGCAGTACCCGGCTGACCAGCACGTTTTCATCGAACGGCTTCACGAAAAAGAACGAGAAGCCGTTATCTAAGAGGTCCTGCTCGACTTCTTCGCTCTGGAACGCGCCGGTGACAAAGAAGGTGGTATGTACGCCGCTGCTGTTCTTTTCCTCGTAGCGCTGCTTGACGGTGATGGCGTCCAGATCCGGCATGAAGGCGTCCAGCAGGCAGGCCTGGGGGTGGACGGCCAGCAGGGTCTCCAGGGCGGCGGTGCCGTTTTTGTCGCACACCATCACGGTCACGCCTTTGGCTTCCAGCGCTTCGCGGCAGACTTCCGTCACGATGTCGCTAGTATTGGTCATAACAAACTTGATCTTATCCATCGTCAACTTTCCTCCATACAATGAACAGGTGCCGCACGCTGTGGTGTTTGCCCGTCGTTCTCTTTACTGTGGAAATTTTACCATATTTTTCCATTCATCGCAAGAGGTTTTTCCATTTTTTTCAGCGATTCCCGCTATTTTCGTTCGACACAATTCGTCATTTTCCTTAGATTTGCCGTCATTTTCTAAAAATACAGACATTTTTCGTCCCTGTTATTTGCTCCCAGCAATTTTCCAGTTTTTCCAATTTGCCATGTTAGGCGGTTTTCTTGCTGGAAATTTTATGGTCCCGGCATTTTCCCGCTTTCCGCTGCGCCGATGCGTATTTCTACCTTTATATGATAGGGGCGTGTTGTTATCGGCAGCACATTTTGCAGGAATGGTTGTTATCCACGGCATAATTTGCGGTGGGCGCGGCCCAGACTGCGGTGCAGAAAAGTACCCGCGAAAAAATTATAGGGCAGTTTTGTGGGGGTAGTTGGCGGGTTACTATCTTATAAAAAATTTTTCTGCCTGTAATTTACCTGTGGTTCCCGCAAAAAAAATATAAATTGTGCGGCCGATAACAACTGGCCTGGCTTTTGCTTACTATTGTTATTCACGGCACAGTTTACCGGTGAGGGCATGGCCGATTGAGAGATTTTGAGGTTGTTATCGGCGGCACAATTTATGGTTTCTTATGATTTCGCTTGCGGGTCACTTTCAAATTCAAACGACTGGTGGGCGGCCCAGGCGGGTATTGTTATTCGCGGCACAATTCGGCGGGGCGGGGTTTAGGCATATACCCCGGCTGGGTTGTTATTCAGCGCACATTTTCCTTTTTGAGGGGTGGGTCTGGCCCGGGCTTTGGGGCTGTGTGCCCGTTGGAATCGTCCGCACATTTTCCTGCAGTCAGCAGCTCCCAAGGCGAAAGGCAACTGTTGTTATTGGCGGCACAATTCCCAGGGCAGCCTTTTCCACACAGGGTTGTTATTGACAACACAATTGGGTGTGCAACAGGCTGCGGCGGTCCCGTTGGCTGGGGTTGTTATTCGCTGCACATTTTAAAGCGGGGCATGCCCGCAGGCTGTTTTCCGGGATTTGCACGCAGGATTGTTATTCAGCGCACATTTTCTCATTGCCGATGTGCCCGTATTTATCGCAATACCGCTGATTTTTTGTTTTCTATCAGCAGTTGTTATTGTTTGCACATTTTTTCGGTTTACCGCCGCTTTCCCCGCGTATCCACCACAGCAGACAAAGAAAATGCTGGGTTGTTATCCACAGCACAATTCTATGTACAGCGTTTTTCATTCGGTTTCCAAATTGCGTATCCGCCAACAGCCCAGGCAAATACAACTTGGCCGGCAAAATCCTCTCCGCGTCCCCCTCAAAAAAATTCTCATCCTCCCCGTTGTTATCCAGCGCACATTTCCAAAATCTTAAAAATCCTTTCCAATTTTCTCCGCCCACTATCGCACAGCAAAAATATTTTTTGCGGCAATTTATGCTGTGGATAACAACCGTGGTCCCCTGTTGTTATCCGCGGCACAATTCCAAATTGCCTGTCTGCCCTCCGCAAAATCTTTCGCCGCCCCGAGTGATTGTTATTCCGCGCACATTTTGCCGCATAGCCCCCATTTTGTGTCCTAGTAGGGTTGTTATTCCCCGCATATTGTTGTTCCGGGCACAGATCTGTAGTTACTCTCAGCACAATGCACTTGTTATTCCGCGCACATTTCGGTTGTTATCGGCAGCACAGCTTTACCTTATATCTAAATAAAAAAACTAAAAGCATAAAGAGATAAGACCGACGGATACAGGATTTTTGCGGAAAAATCAAAATGTGCTGACTATTACAATAATTGACGAATGAAGCACAATCTGCTATTATTAGCATTACCGTTGTAGACTGTGCGCCAAAACACCCATTTTGGCACAGCCAAACATAGCTGCGGGAAAAATAGAGGTAACACTATGGCATCCAAAAAACAGCCAAACGCCCCACGGACCAATGACGAGGTTCTGACCCCGGTCGCTACCTACAGCGCCCGGGGCAACCAGACCATTGTGCGCAAATCCAACGACCTGATCCAGAATGCCATGTACAGCCTGACGCTGAGCCAACAAAAGCTGATGCTGCACATTTTCGCTATGATCAAGCCGTCGGATACCGAGCTGCCGCGGTACGAGATGTCGATTTACGAATTCCTGAAACTTTGCGGTGTGGACCCGCACAATGGCTCGATGTACAAACAGGTCAAGAAAAACATCGAGGATATCGCCAACGCCAAGGTGCAGTGGATCCGGTTGGCCGGTACGCAAAAAATCACGATGTTCCGCTGGTTGAGCAGCGCCACCATCGATGAGGGCACCGGCAAGATCGTGCTGACGCTGGACCAATCCTTAAAACCCCACCTGATCCAGCTCAAAGAGTTCTACACGACAATGAACATCACCTACACATTGCCGATGAAGAGCCAGTACAGCATCAAGATCTACGAGCTGTGCAAGAGCTACCAGAACCTCTACCTCGAAAAGAAGAAAAAAGGCGAGCCGCTGGTGTGGAGCATT
This sequence comes from Oscillospiraceae bacterium, assembly GCA_025758045.1. NCBI lineage: Bacteria > Bacillati > Bacillota > Clostridia > Eubacteriales > Oscillospiraceae > Oscillospiraceae bacterium. Next base: position 3,086,538 of record CP107208.1, read on the forward strand.
GAGACGCTGAAAAAGCAGGTGGACTGCAACGCGTCCAACTGGGCCCACGTGCGCCGCACCGTGCTGGACAAAGCCAAAAGTGAGATCAACGGCAAGACCGACATCCTCTTCGACTATGCCGTATACGAAAAAGACCGTCAGCGCGTCATCGCCATCTCGGTCACCATCGAGCCAGTGGATAAGCAGGTGGCCGATCAGAAACTAAACGAGATCACCAAACTGCGCAGCAAGCGTCTGCGCAAAAAGACGACCGCCCTGGAAGTGGCAGAGACAGGCACTTTGGACAATGATCCGAACATTCTGACACTGGACTATGTCTCGGTGCCCGAGACGACCATCCCCTACTCCTACGGAGCTACACCTGACCTGATGGCCCAGGAGCTGGGCGTGAAGGCCGAGCTGGATAAGCTGGCCCTGGTGCTGGCCCCCGAGGAGCTGGACGCCGTACATGTCATTATCGACGCGATGGTGCGGATGGCCGGCGCCCCCAGCGACAAGATGATCGACGGCGGCAACGCGGTGTTTTTCCAGACCGTGAACAATGTCATCGACAACTGCAAGGGCCTGCGCCGCTGGTTTGAGGGCGTGGCCAGCCGTTACGCGGCCAAGGTCATTCCCACGGCCCGCACCAAGCGTGCCCCCATGCCCTACCTGTACAAGTCCATCATGAACGACCTAGAAGATTACCGCCTATACGTGGCGGGCATCGGGGTCGAAGAACTGCGGGATGAGGACGCCGAGCCGACCGAGAACCAGGCTCCGCCGGTGCCCGACCTGCTGGAGGCGGATTTCGTTGAGGCCGAGCCCGATGCTGCTCCCGCCCAGCTGACGTCTGAGGACGCCGCCACCAAAAAGGCGATGATCGCCGCGCTGGAAAAATTCAGCGATTACGAGAACCTGAAAGGCCGCCTTTCCGGCGGCCAGCAGGAAGCGCTGGAGGACATCGTGCAGATGACCGCCTATTTCTGCCGCCGCAACGTCAAAGGCAAGGACGACGGCATGATCGAGGGCAAGGCCAACATGCAGTTTGTCGGCTCGCTGAACCGGGTTATCGCCCGTTACGGCGACCTTTCACCGCTGTTTGAGGCGCTGGCCGTGACAATGGACTACGACACCTACTGGAAAGAGCTGATGAAAAATCCCCGGATCAAGAACCCCAAACTGGTGTTCCAGACCGAGATCGAGAAAGCTTTGCTGATGCCCGCCGCCGTGCTGGGCGAGTTCCGCGCCCGCCGCGGCCAGGATCCCCTGGGCGCACCGGTGCGGGATAAAGAGGTGGATTGGCTGAAGGCGTTTGAGGAAGTGTAAGATCACTGATTATACGTTTCTGCCATTTTTAACATCGTATCAGCAAAAATTCCGTATCCTTTTGCGGGTGTGCCCACCAGCACATGGGTAACAGCGCCCACCAGTTTTCCGTCTTGCACCAGCGGCGAACCGCTCATCCCCTGCACGATACCGCCGGTGGCGGAAAGCAGGGCCGGGTCGGTGATGCGCAGGGTCAGGTCGCGATTGGCATCCTGCCCGCCGCTGCCCACCCGCTCAATGCGTACGGTGTAATGTTGGGCGGTGCGGCCCGAGAGGGTCGTCCACAGCTCGGCATCGCCGGTGTGTACCTCGCCCGGCGCGGCGATGGGCAGCATCGTCCCGATATTTTGTGCCTGGGCGGTCCAGCGGCCATACAGGCCGGTGGCATCGTTGCCCGTCACGATGCCGAGAATGTCCGATAAAAATTCCCCGCGCAGTTCCCCGGCTGTGCCGGGTGAGGCGCTGCGCACACCGGTGACAGTGACCGGCACGATCTCGCCGGAGAGCAGCGTAAAATCCGCCCCGGTGTCCACATCGGAGATCGGGTGTCCCAGCCCCGCAAAGGTGCCCGCCACCGGATCCACAAAAGTCAGTGTACCGATCCCGGCGCTGGAATCCCGCACCCACAGCCCGGCTTTGTACACCCCCGAGGCATCCGCCCAGGGGGTGAGCTGGGCCGTGTACTCATGCCCGCCGCGGCGGTAGAGGATCGTGACCGCGCTCCCCTGCCCTGTCTGCAGAGCGGCGGATAAGTCGTCGTTGCTGTGCACGGGGTGGCCCGCTGCCGAGATGATGAGGTCTCCCAGCCGCAGGCCGGCTTCTTTGGCGGGATTTTCCCGGCCAGACGCGGAATACCGATCCGCAAAAGCCACCACCAGCGCACCGTCGGAGAACATTTTTACCCCAAAAGGCGTGCCGCAGACCGCCACGCTGCGGGGGCCTGCGGCGGCGGCTGGCTCGATCTGGAAAGCCGGATGCGCCTGGCAAAGCAGCAGCACAATTGCCAACAGCAGCGCCGCCAGCCCCGCCGCGCCAAAGCGCTGCCGACAAAATTTCCGAGAATTCACGGTCAGTGCCCCCCTTCCCGCTTAGTCTGTGCGGCGCGGAGGCGGATTATTTATACATTCGTCACCCATATGGGCGAGATCAACGACATCGGCGGCATCAGCCTGTCACTGTTTCAAGGCATTGTGATGATCACCCTGAAGCTGTGGCCGCTGGCCGAGCTGGCTCCGTCGCTGCTGCTGGCTGGCCAGACAGTGCTGATGTTTGTATTTGCACGCTATGCCGTGTTTAATATTATAGGCCGGGACTACGACGCTGCGGTGCTATCCAGCGGTATATGTGGTTTTGGCAGGGGTGCCACCCCCAACGCCATGGTCAACATGCAGGCCCTGTCATGTTCTGGAAAAAATGAACCGACAAGGTCCGGCAGCGCCGCTACTGTGTGGAGCAGGAGAAACTTGTTGTGCCGGAGATCCACACCGGCCGCACCCACAAGAACACCCCCGCCCCGACGGAAGAAACGAAGCCCGCCGAGGAACCCATCACCTACGATGGTGTAGCCATCCCGGAGATACACTTAAAGCGGAAGCGTAAACCATGATACAATGTCAAACGCGCCCGTACGATGCTGAAAAACATCGTACGGGCGCGTTTTTTATAAAAAAGAATGCAGTAGGCTGTATGGTCAAACAATAAAAAAAGACGTCAAAACATACGTTCTGACGTCAAATTATATGGTGCGGCTAACAGGACTTGAACCTGCACGTCTTGGACACTGGACCCTAAAACCAGCGCGTCTGCCAATTCCGCCATAGCCGCGTAACGACTATTAGTGTAGCAAGTTTGGCAGGGTTTGTCAATGGGGCGTTTAGCCTGCGGTAGAAACAGAATTGCTTGCTGCCGCACTGCTGGCGTTGGTCGCGCCAGTATCCACATCCGCTACCACGCCGTATTCATCCGTTTCTACAGGGTCGGCGTAGACGGCGTAGCGCTGGGTGGTGTGGGTCAGGATGCCGAAAGGATAGCAGGTGTACAGGATGCAGCTGGGCTCCTCGGCGCCCCAGCGCACCTTGTCGATGTCTGTCTCCAAAATCACCTGCATATCGGTGATCTTATAGGCAAAATCGCCCCAGGTGGTCTCCAGGTGAATGATCGCGCCGATCTCGCAGGAGCCGAGGTCGGCGAAGTAGGTGCCGGTGTGGGCACCGATAAAGACGGTGCCGTTCTCGCCGGGCAGCACACAACCGTCCTCGGCATGGCAGCCGGCACCGCGGCTGAACTGTGTCTCGCTGTCGCCCAGGTAGAGGTCACAATCCACATTGGTGTCCTCCACCCAAATGCGGCCAAGTTTGTCGCCATAACGTGTATTTTCGTGAGCTTCACTGGCGGCGGCGACCTGGTTGGCGCGCTTCTGTTTGGCCTCTTCCTCGGCACGGGCAGCGGCTTCGGCAGCCTCCCGCGCAGCGGCCTCGCTGGCAGCTTTGGCGGCGGCTTCACTCTCGGCAGCCGCCTGGGCAGCGCTGGCAGCAGCTTCGCTTTCGGCCTGCAGCCGGGCGCGCTTGGCGTTGGCAGAGACCACCAGCAGGATGGCTGCGGCCACCGAGACGACCATTGCCAGCCCGCAGAGCAGCAGACGGCGTTTCAGGCGGGTTTGTTGTGCTTTGCTCATGGGCGCTCCCCCTCCCCCGTTCAGGTCAGGCTGGCCAGGTAGGCGGCGGGACCGCTTTGGTACAGGTCGCCCCCGTAGGTATCCAGCAGCACGGTCAGCGGGAAGTCCTTGACTACCAGTTTACGCACGGCCTCGCAGCCCAGGTCCGGCCAGGCGATGATTTCGCAGCTCTGCACGCTGTTTGCCATCAGGGCACCGGCCCCGCCGATAGCCGCCAGGTAGACGGCCCCATTTTTAACGACCGACTGTTTGACGGCCTCGCTGCGCTTGCCTTTGCCAATCATACAGGCCAGCCCCAGGTCCAGCAGGCGCGGGGTGTAGGCGTCCATGCGGCCGCTGGTGGTGGGGCCAGCGGCGCCAATAGCACAGCCTGGACGCTCCGGCGTAGGGCCGACGTAGTAAACGGCAGCACCCTCAATCGGGAACGGCAGCTCCTCGCCCTTGTCCAGCAACTCCATCATGCGGGCGTGGGCGGCATCGCGGGCGGTATACACCACGCCGGAAAGCAGCACGGTGTCTCCTGCTTTCAGCGGTGCAAGGTCTGATTTTTGCAGTGGTGTCTGTAAAACATATTGCATGCGGTTCGCCCCCTTACAGTGTGCAGCTGGCGCGGCGGGTGACGTGGCAGCTGATGTTGACGGCCACCGGCAGGCAGGCTACGTGGGTGGGCTTTTGCTCAATGGAAACGCCCAGGCAGGTGGTGGCACCGCCAAAGCCCTGGGGGCCAAAACCGGTAGCGTTGATGGCATCCAGCAGTTCTTTTTCCAGTGCGGCGTAGTACGGGTCCGGGTTGGGCACATCCAGCGGGCGCAGCAGCGCATGTTTGGCCAGTGCGGCGCAGTGGTCGAAGCTGCCGCCGATGCCGATGCCCAGCACGATGGGTGGGCAGGGGTTGGCCCCGGCCTGTTTGACGGTGTCCAGCACAAAATCCTTCACGCCCTGCACGCCGTCGGCGGGCTTGAGCATGGTAAGGCGGCTCATGTTCTCGCTGCCCGCGCCCTTGGGGGCCACGGTGATCTGGCAGCCGTCGCCGGGCACCAGATGCACGGTGAGGAACGCCGGGGTGTTGTCCCCCGTATTCACCCGCTGCAGCGGGTCAGCGGTGATGGACTTGCGCAGGTAGGCTTTCTCGTAGCCGCGGCGCACGCCCTCGTTGACAGCGGTGGTCAGGTCGCCGTCGATATGCACGTCATGCCCCAGCTCCACAAACACGCAGGCCATGCCGGTGTCCTGGCAGATGGGCAGGTCTTTTTCTTTCGCTGTGCAGAGGTTTTTCTGCAAAAGGCCCAGCGTTTCTTTCGCCAGCGGCCACGGTTCGGCGGCCTCGGCCTTGTCCAGCGCGGCCTTCACATCGGCGGGCAGCTGGGTGTTGGCTTCAATGCACAGCCTCTCCACCGCATCGGTGATGGCGGCGGCGGACAGTTCACGGATGATGCTCATACGCGGGCCACGCCGCTTTCTCTTGCGGCCTGGGCCACGGCGGCAGCCACAGCGTCGGCCACGCGGGGGTCAAACGCCTTGGGCAGGATGTTCTCCTCGTTCAGCTCGTCGTCGGGGATGAGGCCCGCGATAGCCTGGGCAGCGGCCATCTTCATGGCGGGGTTGATGTCCCGGGCGCGGACGGACAGTGCGCCCTTGAAGATGCCGGGGAACGCCAGCACGTTATTGACCTGGTTCGGGAAGTCCGAACGGCCGGTGCCGATGACGCGGATGCCGGCGGCCTTGGCCAGGTCGGGCATGATCTCCGGCGTGGGGTTGGCCATGGCAAAGACGATGGCGTCCGGGGCCATGGTGGCGGCCAGCTCAGGGGTCAGCGCACCTGCAATGGACGTACCAATGAACAGATCGGCGCCCTTAATGGCCTCGGCCAGGCTGCCGCTGATCTTCTCGGGGTTGGTCTCCTCGGCCAGTTTAGCCTTGTGGCCCTCCAGCCCAGCGGGGCGGCCCGGGACCAGGATGCCGTGCTCGTCGACGGCGATGATGTGCTTGGCACCGGCCACCTGCAGCATGTGGATGATGGCCGTACCGGCCGCGCCGGGGCCGTTCTGCACAATTTTAATATCCTCGATGCGTTTGCCCACCACTTTCAGGGCGTTGAGCACACCGGCCAGCACGATGATGGCGGTACCGTGCTGGTCATCGTGGAAGACGGGGATGTCCAGGTCACGCTCCAGCTCAGCTTCGATCTCGAAGCACTCGGGGCTGCGGATGTCCTCCAGGTTGATGCCGCCGAAGGTCGGGGCAATGGCCTTGACAGCCGCAATGACTTCCTCTTTGGTTTTGGCGTTCAGGCAGATGGGGAACGCGTCCACGCCGCCGAACTCCTTGAACAGCACGCACTTGCCTTCCATGACCGGCAGGCCAGCCTCGGGCCCGATGTTGCCAAGGCCCAGCACAGCGGTGCCGTTGGTCACGACGGCCACGGTGCGGCCTTTCATCGTGTAGGTGTATACGTCATCGGGGTTGGCCTTGATCTTGCGGCAGGGCTCGGCCACACCGGGGGTGTAGGCGGTGGACAGGGCGTCGCGATTTTTGCAGGGGGCAAGGCTCTGCACGGCAATCTTGCCGGGATATTTGCTGTGGAGTGCTAGGGCAGCTTTGTTGTAATCCATGATGATACCTCGTTCCTGTGTTGTTTTTATTTGGTTTCGTGTATCCCGGCGGAATAGTCGGGTTCCAGTTTGATGATGCAGAAATGGTCGGGCCATTTCCGTTCGACGGCAGCGCGCAGGGCGGCGGCCAGTTTGGCACCGCGGCGCTGCTTTTCAGTGATGTATTCGGCGGGGACGGCGCAGTCGAAGATGACGTTGGTATGCGTCGGCCCGGGCACGATGCGCAGATCGTGGATGTTGGCGCGAGTGTCCAGGCTGGCGACCTCCTGCTGCAGGAAGCTGCGCAGTTCGGCCACGTGGCTGTCGCTGGCGATGACAGGGTCAAAGTGGATGGTGGCTACAAGGTCGTCTTGGTTCAGCAGGTCACGCTCAATGCGGTCGATGACGTCGTGGCTGTACATGACGTCGGCATTGGCGTCCATCTCCACGTGGAAGCTGACCAGCCTGTTGCCGGGGCCGTAGTCGTGGATCATCAGATCATGCACGCCCAGCACGCCGGGGTAGCTGAGGGCCTTGTCCTCAATGTGGCGTACAAGTTCCGGGTCGGGGGCCGAACCCAGCAGCGGGTCGATGGTATCTTTGACGAGCATCGCGCCGCTGTACAAAATAAACAGCGATACAGCAATGCCCATCAGCCCGTCCAGCCGGGCAAAGCCGGTCACTTGGGTCAGCACGGCGGCGATTAAAACCACACTGGTGGTGATAACGTCATTGCGGGCATCGGCGGCGGTGGCCAGCAGTGTGTCGGAATCAATGCGTCGGCCGATGGTGCGGTTGAGGTGGCTCATCCACAGCTTGACGAGGATGGACGTGACCAGCACGACTACCGTCAGCCAGCCGAAACTGACCGGCGTGGGGTCCAGCGTTTTGGCGAAGCTTTCCTTGAACAGCTCCACGCCGATGACTAGAATCATCACCGAGACCGCCAGCCCGGCCAGATACTCGTACCGGGCATGGCCGTAAGGATGCTCAGAATCCGCGGGGCGGGAACCCAGCTTGAAGCCAATTAAACTGACGATGTTGGAGCTGGCGTCCGACAGGTTGTTCAAACCGTCTGCTGTGATGGATACGCTGCCAAACAGCGTACCAACGGCTATTTTACCCGCAAACAGCAGCAGGTTGCACACCACGCTGACCAGGCACGCCAGGTTGCCGTAGGCTGTGCGCACGGTGCGGCTGGTGGTATTGTCTGCATCCCGGATAAAGGTGCGAATCAGCAGTTGGATCATAGGAACTCACTTTCCGTATTTCACAAAAAGGCAGACCGTTGGGTCTGCCTTTGGTGGCTTGTTTGGTTTAGAATGTGGTGGGAATTGTAGGGGCCGATGCTCGCATTGCGGGGTCGCGCAGCGATTGATGCCCCAGCGGGGCATTAAACCACACGAGCGGGCCAGCTGGGCTGGCTAGCGGGCATCGTTTTGCCCGCCAAGCGGTCCCGCGGGCGGATGCAAGCATCCGCCCTTACAGAAGCGAGGCTACTCCCTTGCTTACTCCCGCACAATGCAGGCGTCGCGCTCGGGGCCAACGGAAATGTACTTGATCTTGCAGCCGACCAGTTCTTCCAGGCGCTTGACATAGTTCTGGGCATCCACCGGCAGGTCCTCAAACTTGCGGACGCCGGTGATGTCGCAGTGCCAGCCGGGGACTTTCTCCACGACGGGCTGGGCATCGTCCAGGGTCTTGCCCATGGGGAACCGGGTGGTGGTGCTGCCATCGGTCAGACGGTAAGCGGTGACGATGGGCACTTCCTCCATGTAGTCCAGCACATCCAGCAGGGTCAGGGCCAGCTCATCGCAGCCCTGGCACTGTACGCCGTAGCGGCTGGCAACGGCGTCAAACGGGCCAACGCGGCGGGGACGGCCGGTGGCGGCGCCGTACTCGTGGCCGTGCTCACGCAGGACGTCCTTCTCTTCCTCGGTCATGGCCAGCTCGGTGGTGAAGGGACCCTCGCCGACACAGGAAGAATAGGCCTTCATGATGCCGATGGAGAGGTTCAGCTTGTGGCCCGGGATGCCGGCGCCGATGGGGGCGTAGGCAGACACGGTGTTGGAGGAGGAGGTGTAGGGATAAATGCCGAAGTCGATGTCGCGCAGGGCGCCCAGCTGGGCTTCGAACATGATTTTCTTGCCGGCTTCGTCAGCCTCGGCCAGGTACTGGCCGACATCGCAGACATAGGGGGCAAACAGCTTGGAGTACTTCTCGCACCAGGCCCACATTTCCTCAACGCTGACGGGCTGCTGGCCGTAGATGGAAACCATGGTCAGGTTCTTGGAATCGACGATGGTCTCGAGGCGCTTCTTGACGCCTGCGTCCATGTGGACCAGGTCGCCCATGCGCAGGGTCTTCTTCATGTATTTATCGCCGTAGCTGTAGGCGATGCCGCGCTTGGTGGAGCCAAACTGGGCGCCGGTCTTGGACAGGCGCTCCTCCTCCAGGCCATCCTGTGCCACATGGAAGGGCATAGTGATGGTGGCGCGGTCGGAGATCTTCAGGTTCTTCGGGCTGATCTCAACGCCCTTTTCGGTCAGTGCGGCGATCTCTTTCTCGAGATGCTCCGGGTCGATGACCATGCCGCCGCCCATGACGCAGACAACGTCCGGGCGCAGGATGCCGGAGGGGATCAGGTTCAGGACGAACTTGCCGCGCTCGTTCTTAACGGTGTGGCCGGCGTTGTCGCCGCCCTGATAGCGGGCAACAATGTCATAATCCTGGCTGAGCAGGTCGACCATGCGGCCTTTGCCCTCGTCGCCCCAGTTGATACCGGTGATGGAAGTAAGCATACGTTTTTACCTCTTTCGTAAAAATTCGTAATCTAGGCAATACCGAGGTATCGCCATTAGGCATTTCAGCCTTCTCCGGGAACATCCGGGATCCGCTGCCGTTCTTTTATTATAGCATACTGCCTTGCAGATTTCCATAGTGATTTTTGGTGCAATTGTGCAAGGCTGCCTTAACTTTTCGGGGTGTTTGCGCTCCCCTGCCCGGCATGCTCAGCCTGGATGTCATTGGCGGCCTCTTTGGCGGTGCGGGCGTACTCGGCATAAGGGATCTTCGCGCCGTCAGCGGTCTGCACGTAGGTGGAATCCAGCTGCGCCTTGAACGAGGCACGCATCTCGGCCAGGTATTCCTTGCGCAGGGCATCGCGCTCGGCGGTTTCGCGCTCATTCAGGCCAACGGTCTTGGCCTTTTTTGCCAGCGCATTGATGCGGGCAATTTTGGTTTTATCCATGGTGGTCTCCTTTTTTATATAGATGCTGTATTTACCGTAGGGGCGGATTCACGATCCGCCCGCGGAAAAACCTCCCTCTGGGAGGGAGGTGGCCCGAATGGCCGGAGGGAGAGAGCCTCGCCAGGACCCGAAGCTTCAGACGAAACCAATGCTCTCTCCCCCACCCGCTTCGCGGGAGCCCACTCCTGGAGGGGGCCAATGTGGGTTGCAGCCTTGTAAATATTATACCACGCTTTTGCAATATTCGCACGCCGTCATTCGTATTTCAAATGTCACCCACTGCGGCGGGCGCTGCAAATTTACAGGAGCGTGAAATACAATGAATCGTGATACCATCAAAATGCTTGCCATGGCGACGATGCTGGTAAACCACATCGCCAATGTATTTATGCCCGCCGGGGCACCGCTGACGAATCTTTGCCTGTACATCGGCTATTTTACTGCCGTGACCATGTGCTATTTCCTCGTGGAAGGCTACGGCTACACCCATTCCAAAACCCAATACGCCGGGCGGCTTTTTGGATTTGCGGTGCTGGCGCAGCTGCCCTACCAGCTGGTCTTCTCCGAGCACGGCATGGCGGGCATGCTCCAGTTTAACATGCTGTTTACGCTGCTGCTCTGCTTTCTGGTGCTGGCCGCGCAGGAAAAGATTCACAGCGGCTTTTTGCGTGTGTTTTGCATTGTACTGTTGATTTTTGCGTCCATCTTCTGTGATTGGGCACTGCTGGCCCCGGTGTTTACGCTGCTGTTTGCCTGGGCCGAAAACTCCCGCCTGCGCAAACACGTTGCCTTTGGCGTGGCGGCGGTGCTGTACGGCGGCATGGCATGGCTGAGCAGCATGCGCACCTTGGGTGCGGTGGGCGCCCTGCCGGATACCTTGGGCTGCGCGATGCCAATTCTGGTCTCCGGCTTTTTCATCCTGTATCTGTATAACGGCCAGCGGGCGGCGCAGCATCGCGGTTTTTACAAGTGGTTCTTTTACGCTTTTTACCCGGGCCATTTACTGGTGCTGGGCCTGCTGCGGGTGGCGCTTTTGGGCTGAATTTGGCCGGGTCTTGGCCATATTTCACACCTTTTTCATCGTTTATACTGTACTTTTGCCAAAATGCGTGTATAATAAAAAGGTATGCAATTTTAAGAAACAGGAGAATCCCATGAAACTTTCTACCATGAACCGTGTCCTGGCCGCTGTGCTGGCCCTGGGCATGACTGCTGCCCTGGCAGGCTGCGGAAGCACTGCTTCCAGCGAGGCTACTGCCGAATCCGCTGCTACCGAGGAAACCGCTGCGTCCTCCGCCACCGAGGAGACCGCAGAGGTGGACGAGTCCGCTTACGACTACCTGGCTGATTTCAGCTTCTCCCAGGCTTACGACGACAAAGGCTACCTGAAGGACGTCACCGCTCTGGATTACGTCACTCTGCCCGATGACTACGCTGACATCACCATCGACGCCGACCTGGGCCAGGTCACCGACGAGGACATCAGCAACTACATCGACCAGAACGTCCTGTCCAACTACGCCACCGACGAGAAAGTCACTGACCGCGCCGCTGTTGACGGAGATACTGTCAACATCGACTACGTTGGTTCCGTCGACGGCGTGGAGTTTGACGGCGGCAATACCCAGGGCAACGGCGCTGACCTGACCCTGGGCAGCCACAGCTACATTGACGACTTCGAGGATCAGATCGTCGGCCACATGCCCGGCGAGAGCTTTGACGTCACCGTCACCTTCCCCGAGGATTACGGTAACGAGGATCTGAACGGCAAGGAAGCTGTCTTCAAGACCACCCTGAACTATATCAAGGAGTCCAAGAACCCCGACCTGACCGACGACTGGGTCGCCAGCAACCTGGGTGAAACGATGAACCTGAACACCATCGATGAGCTGAACGACTTCGTCAAGAACACGATGCTCTACGACCAGCAGGCCAGCACCGTCTACAGCGCCCTGCACGATAAGGTCAGCTTTGCCAAGGAGCTGCCCCAGAGCGTGCTGGACTACTACCGCGATGTTGTGCTGTACCGCGTGTACAGCTATGCCAAGAACTACGGCACAACGATGACCACTCTGCTGAAGAGCGGCGTGCTCGGCACCAGCTATGACAGCATCGACGCTTACCTCGAGGACATCCAGGGCAGCCTGAACACCATCACCGAGCAGGCCCTGCTGATGCAGGCCATCGCTGAGAAGCAGGGTTTGGTCTGCGATACCGCCCTGATGAACCAGGACTTCGGTAAGTTCTACGGCACCACCGACCCCAGCGCCTACATCTCCTCCTACGGCGAGAACTACATCAAGATGAACGTGCTGCAGAGCGAAGTTATGCAGGGCCTCATCGATAACATTAAGTACAAATAAACCTGCCTGTTAAAGCAGTTTTGCCCCTGGCACCCGTTTGGGATGCCGGGGGCATTTTTTTGCCTCTCCCCTATTGACAAGGAGGAATGGGCGTGGTATTATGCAGATAGATAGTTAGACAAATATCTAAATATCTAATAACTGAAAGGAGATCCCTTAAATATGGGTGACGCATTCAAGGCGCTGGCAGACCCCACCCGGCGGCGCATTTTAGAGCTGCTGGCCCAGGGCGAGCTGACAGCCGGGGAGATCGCGGCGCAGTTTGATATGACCAAACCTTCCGTCAGCCACCATTTGAACATTTTAAAGGCGGCGGACTTGGTCAGTGATGAGCGCAGCGGCCAAAATATTGTCTACAGCCTGAACCTGACGGTGTTTCAGGAATTGCTGAAGTGGTTTTATGATTGTGGTTTCGTTAAAGGAGGAACCGATGATGAAAAATAATAAATTGGGCTCTCTGTTCTGGATATTGCTGGTTGTTTGTATTCTGAATATCGTCGGCCATCTGGCGGTCTACCCTGCCCTGCCGGATACCGTGCCCATCCACTGGGGCGCCAGCGGCGAGGTAAACGGCTGGAGCAGCAAGCAGAACAACCTGATCTTCTGCGTGTTGCCGCTGGCGATGCTGGTTTTTATGGAGGTCGTGCGCCGCATCGATCCCAAGCACCAGAATTTTGAGCGGTTCGGCAAGGTGTGGAACATTTTTATCACGCTGTTTGTGCTGTTTATGTGCGGCATGACCTGGCTGACCGAGCTGACCGTGTTTAACATGCTGCCGCAAAGCAGCAATATCGTCAGCCTGCTGGTATGCGGCGGCATTGGCCTGATGTTCATCATCCTGGGCAACTTTATGCCCAACATCAAGCAGAACTACACCTTCGGCTGCCGCACGCCCTGGGCGCTGAACGATGAGCATAACTGGCAGCGCACCCAGCGCATGGGCGGCATCACCTTTGTTGTGATGGGCATTACGCTGATCGCGGTGGCCTTTTTGGCCGGCCTGCTGGGCGATACCGTCACGCTGATCCTGCTGCTGTGCGCCGTGTGTGGCGGCTCGGCGTGGATCTATCTGTATTCCTATCTTGTGTATGTTGGCAAGATGAAGTAAAAACAGCACCTTGCATACCAGCCGCAAGGCCGAGAAAAAAAGCCCCATGTCTGCACCGTGAAGGTGCTGGACATGGGGCTTTTGCTGCGTGTTACTTCATGATGCCGTCTCCGCCCATCTGCGCCGTCATCTCACGGATGCGGTCAAGGGGGAACGGCGGCTCGCAAAGAGGTTTCATGGCAATGGACATACTCCTTTTGTTTCAAAGCATTGCAGAGCCGGACGCCCTGCTCTGGCATTGACTATAGCATGGCAAAAAAATGTTTGTCAAGAAAGATCTGCCAAAAGCCAATCGGTCTGCATCCTGTGCCGTACAGGATGCAGACCGGTTAAGCTGTGCATTTTAAAATTTTATCTGATTTCTAGGTGCATCTTTTGTAAAAAAAGCCAATCTCTTTATTCGTCTTATTCGTCGCCCAGTTCTGCCGCAATGAACTGTGGCACGGCGTTAGGCTCGATGCCCAGAATGTACGCGAACTCGCTGTGCAGCAGGTTCTGCGCCTCGCGCAAAGCGCGGTCGTCAAAGGCTGAAAGCCCCTTGCCCTGGGCCTTGCGGGCCTGGTGCTGGGCGTGGATGTCCCGCACCATCCGCAGCAGCCGATGGCGGTCGCCGCTTTGCAGGGCCTGACGGTACTGCTCCTTGCGGGCATCGGCGTCCGCCTCGTGGGCGGGGGCAGGCTCGTGGAGCATTGCCAGCAGTTCCTCTTTGGTGGGCAGCGGGCGCATGCGGTCCAACAGCACTTGGCTGGTGCAGGGGACGCAGATGGTCATGCTTTGGTCGTAGACCGGCTTTAAGATCAGGCAGTCGCAGGGCTGCCCCGCCAGCCGAACACGCTTCTGCTCGGTGATCTCGCACACGCCATTTGTGCCGTAACTGACAATATCTCCCGGATGAAACATAATTGACCTCCTTGTAAAGTTTCGATACTATGTAATTTCATATATAGTATAACACAATTTCCCGGGAAATGTTATAGACTTTTTACACAAAAAATCCCCCGCCCACCCCCTGTGCGGTTTGCACAAAGGGGGATGACAGCAAAAAGGCTCCCCTCAAGGGAAGCCTTTTAATGTTCCTTACTTATACAGATCCACCAGATTCAGCAGGATCTCGGTGCACTGGTCCATCTTCTCGGCGGTGATGCACTCACACGGGCCGTGGAAGTTGAAGCCGCCGGTACCCAGGTTCGGGCAGGGCAGGCCCATATAGCTCAGAGTCGCGCCGTCGGTGCCACCGCGTACCGGCGTCTCGATAGGCTCCAGCCCGGCAGCACGGATGGCCTTGCGGGCATTCTCCACCAGGTGGAAGTGGGGCTGGATCTTCTCCAGCATATTGCGGTAGCTGTCGTGGATGTCCAGCTCGACAGTGCCCTCGCCGTAGCGCTCGTTCAGGCAGGCGGCGATATGTTCCATCTGGGCCTTGCGGGCGGCGAACTTGGCGGCATCGTGGTCACGCACGATGTAGCCCAGCTTGGCGGTGGTCACATCACCTACCATGCTGGTCAGGTGGAAGAAGCCCTCGCGGCCCTCGGTGTGCTCGGGACGGGAGAAAGCGGGCAGAGCGGCATGGAACTCCATGGCCACATTCTGGGCGTTGATCATGGTATTCTTGGCGCTGCCGGGGTGGACGCTGAAACCGTGAACGGTCACAACAGCCGCGGCGGCGTTGAAGTTCTCATAGCTGATCTCGCCGGCGTCCTCGCCGTCGACGGTGTAGGCGTAGGCGGCGCCGAAGCCCTCGACATCAAACAGGCTGGCACCCTCGCCGATCTCCTCGTCGGGGGTAAAGCCGATGCACAGCTTGCCGTGGGGGCGCTTCTCGGCGATGACGCGCTCCAGCATCGTCATGATCTCGGACACACCGGCCTTGTCGTCGGCGCCCAGCAGGGTCGAGCCGTCGGTGGTGATGAGAGTCTGGCCCTTCATCTCGGTCAGGAACGGGAACTGGGCGGGGTCCAGCACAGTGCCGGTGGCAGGCAGTACAACCTTGCCGCCGTCGTAGTTGGGGTGGATCTGCGGGTTGACGTTTTCACCGCTGGCGTCATCGGTGGTGTCCATATGGGCGATGAAGCCCAGGGG
Source organism: Oscillospiraceae bacterium (assembly GCA_025758045.1). Lineage (NCBI taxonomy): Bacteria > Bacillati > Bacillota > Clostridia > Eubacteriales > Oscillospiraceae > Oscillospiraceae bacterium. Next base: position 3,101,911 of record CP107208.1, read on the forward strand.
CTTGGCGCTCTCCTGTCCCGGAGTGGCGGGCAGTGTGGCGTAGACGTAGCAGTGCTCGTCCACATGGGCATCGGTCAGGCCCAGGTCCTTCAACTCCTGCACCAGCTGGTGGGCCAGGTCAAACTGACGCATCGTGCTGGGATGGGTGCCGCTCTCGGGGTCCGAGGTCGTCCAGACCTTGACATACTTCAAAAGACGTTCATATGCGCGCATGATAGGTGTCCTTTCTTACCTTATAATAATAGTAAAAGGTGTAAATGTTCTGTAGTTAGTATAACACAAATACCAAATCCTGCAAGAGGGGCGGTTCCCTCTTTTCAAATGGGGCATTTTATGGTAGAATAATAAAGATTATAAAGGATACCTGCGCCCAGCGGCGCTTAACGTATAAGGAGGCCATCATGGCAGACACAATTTTTAAAGACAAGACTCTCTTGATCACCGGCGGCACGGGAAGCTTCGGCAATACCGTGCTGAAGCACTTCCTCACCACCGACATCGGTGAGATCCGCATCTTCTCCCGCGATGAGAAGAAGCAGGACGATATGCGCCACGAGCTGCAGGCCAAGTATCCCGCCTACGCCGAGAAGGTCAAGTTCTACATCGGCGATGTGCGCAACCCGCGGTCTCTCCGCGATGTCATGCCCGGCGTCAACTTCATTTTCCACGCTGCTGCGCTGAAACAAGTCCCCTCCTGCGAGTTCTTCCCCATGGAGGCCGTGCGCACCAACATTGAAGGTACCGACAACATGCTGCACGCCGCCATCGAGGCCGGCGTCGAGCGCGTCGTCTGCCTGTCCACCGATAAGGCTGCCTACCCCATCAACGCCATGGGCATCTCCAAGGCCATGATGGAGCATGTCATCACCGCCAACGCCCGTGTGTCCGCCCAGCGCGGCGGCCCGGTCATCTGCTGCACCCGCTACGGCAACGTTATGTGCAGCCGCGGCAGCGTCATCCCGCTGTTTGTCGAGCAGATCAAGTCCGGCAACCCTATCACCATTACCGACCCCAACATGACCCGCTTCTTGATGAACCTGGACGAAGCCGTGGATCTGGTTATGTTCGCCTTTGAGCATGCCAACCCCGGCGACCTGTTCATCCAGAAGTCGGACGCTTCCACCATTGGCGACCTGGCCAAGGCTGTGCAGACTCTGTTTGGCGACACCGGCACGAATATCATTGGCACCCGCCACGGCGAGAAGCTGTACGAGACCCTGATGACCAAGGAAGAGCGGATGCGCAGCGAGGATATGGGCAATTATTATCGTGTTGCTGCCGATAACCGCGACCTGAACTACGATAAGTTCTTCGTCAAGGGCCAGGTGCGCACCCAGGCCGACGAGGACTACACCAGCCACAACACCCGCCGCCTGAACGTGGAGGAGACCATCGCCAAGATCAAGACCACCGAGTACATCCAGGAGATGCTGAAAGAGGAAAGCAAGGCATGAAAATTCTTGTCACCGGCGCCAAAGGCTTTGTAGGGCGCAACCTGTGCGAGAACCTGAAAAACCTGCGGGACGGCAAAAACCGTACCCGCCCCGCCCTGACCGTGGACGAGATCTACGAATACGACATAGATACTGACCCGGTCCTGCTGGAGGAATACTGCGCCAAGGCGGACTTTGTTTTTAACCTGGCGGGCGTCAACCGGCCCAAAAATGAGGCTGAGTTCATGCAGGGCAACTTTGGCTTTGCCTCTACCCTGCTGGACATGCTGAAACGCCACGGCAACACCTGCCCGGTCATGCTGTCCAGCAGCATCCAGGCAACGCTCATCGGCCGCTACGGCCAGAGCGATTACGGCAAAAGCAAACTGGCGGGCGAGGAATTGTTCTTTACTTACGCCCAGGAGACCGGCGCACCGGTGCTGGTCTACCGCTTCCCGAACCTGTTCGGCAAATGGTGCCGCCCGAATTATAACAGCGCGGTAGCGACATTTTGTTACAACACTGCCCATGATCTGCCCATCACGGTGAACGACCGCGCCACCGAGCTGGAGCTGCTGTACATCGATGATCTGGTGGAGGAAATGCTGGACGCGCTGGAAATGCGCCCCCACCGCTGTGATTATGACGGCATGACGCCGGTTTTCGGCACCCAGGGCCGCTACTGTGCCGCGCCCGTGACCCATAGAGTGACGCTGGGAGAAATTGTGGACCTGCTGCAAAAATTCCACGACCAGCCGCGTACTTTGGTAGTGCCTGCCATCCCGGCGGGCAGCTTTGCCAAAAAGCTGTACTCCACCTACCTTTCCTATCTGCCGAAAGAAAAGGTTGCCTTCCCGTTAAAAATGAATGTGGATGCCCGCGGCAGCTTTACCGAACTGCTCAAGACCGAGAACTGCGGTCAGTTCAGCGTGAATGTCTCGAAACCCGGCATCACCAAGGGCCAGCACTGGCACAACACCAAGTGGGAGTTTTTCATTGTGGTGGCGGGCCGTGCCCTGATCCAGGAGCGCCGTGTGGACAGCGATGAGGTGCTGGAATTTACCGTGAGCGGCGACGCCCCCACGGCCGTGCAGATGCTGCCGGGATATACCCATAATATCATCAACCTGAGCGACACCGAGGACCTGATCACCCTGATGTGGGCCAACGAGCCATTTGACCCGGCCCACCCGGATACGTTTGGGCTGAAAGTGTGATGCGGCTTTTATGCCTCCCTCTGCGAGGGAGGTGCCCCGAAAGGGCAGAGGGAGAGAGCCGTGCCGAGGCCCGAAACTTCGGACATTTATTAGTTTCTCTCCCCCACCCGCTTATGCGGGACGACTTCGTAGCCGGACCCCTCTGTCGCTGGCGCGACATCTCCCCGCACCGTGGGGAGTCACCCTCCCAGAGGGGGCTTCAAAAGAGAGGTGCAATATGAACAAACTCAAACTCATGACCATCATCGGTACCCGACCGGAAATTATCCGGCTGTCGGCCGTTATCAAAAAGTGCGATGTCTACTTTGACCAGATCCTGGTCCACACCGGCCAGAACTACGATTATAACCTGAACCAGGTCTTTTTTGAGGACCTGGGCCTGCGCGCGCCCAACTTCTACCTGGACGCCGTCGGAAAGGACCTGGGCGAGACCATCGGCAACATTATTGCAAAATCCTACGCTCTGATGGTGGAGCAAAAGCCTGACGCCCTGCTGATTTTGGGCGACACCAACAGCTGCCTGTCTGCCATTGCGGCCAAGCGCCTGCATATTCCCATCTTCCATATGGAGGCCGGAAACCGCTGCTTTGACGAGTGCCTGCCTGAGGAGACCAACCGCCGCATTGTGGACCATATTTCTGACGTGAATATGTGCTATTCCGAGCATGCCCGCCGTTACCTGAACGCCGAGGGCACCGCCAAGGAGCGTACCTTCGTCACCGGTTCCCCGATGGCCGAAGTGCTGCACGCCAACCTCGCCAAGATCGAGGCCAGCGATGTGCTGGAGCGCCTGGGCCTGGAGCCGCAGAAGTACATGCTGCTCTCCGCCCACCGCGAGGAAAACATCGATACAGAGCAGAATTTTATCGACCTGTTTACCTCCATCAACCATCTGGCCGAGACCTACGACATGCCGATTTTGTACAGCTGCCACCCCCGCAGCAAAAAGCGGCTGGATGCTATGGGCTTCAAGCTGGACGAGCGCGTCAAGCTGCACGAGCCTCTCGGCTTCCACGATTACAACCACCTGCAGATGAACGCCTTTGCGGTCATCTCGGATTCCGGCACGCTGCCGGAGGAATCCAGCTTCTTTACCAGCGTGGGGCATCCCTTCCCGGCGGTCTGCATCCGCACCTCCACCGAGCGCCCCGAAGCGCTGGACAAGGGCTGCTTTGTGCTGGCCGGCATCCGCGCCGGCGGCGTGGAGCAGGCCGTTGAGACCGCCGTGGCCATGAACGCCAATGGCGATTACGGCATCCCTGTGCCTTACTACACCGAGGATGTCTCCACCAAGGTGGTCAAGATCATCCAGAGCTACACCGGCGTGGTCAACAAGATGGTGTGGCGGAAGAATTAAGATTGGAACAACAAACCTATGCGAATTTTGGTCGTGACCCAGCATTTTTGGCCGGAAAATTTCCGGATCAATGATATTGTCGAGGGCTTTGTGCAGGATGGACTGGACGTGGACGTGCTCTGCGGCCTGCCCAACTACCCCAAGGGCGAGTGGTTCCCCGGCTACAGCGCGGACGGCCCCTTTGAGGAAACCTACAAAGGGGCGCACATTTTCCGTGCACGGGAGATTCCCCGCAAGGGAAACACCGGCAAGACGATCTTTTTGAACTACGTCAGCTGGCCGCTCTACGCGGCGGGGGCGCTGAACCGCCTGCCCGGCGGGTACGATGCAGTGTTCTGCTTCAACACCAGCCCGGTGCTGATGTGCTGGCCGGCCATTAAATATGCCAAAAAGCATAAAATTCCCTTTACCAACTATGTGCTGGACCTCTGGCCGGAGAACCTGTACAGCGTACTTCCGGTCAAAAACAGCTTTATGCGCTGGGTGGCCCAGACGGTCAGCGACAGCCTGTATAAGCGCGCCGACCGCCTGATCGCCATGAGCGTACCGCTGCAAAAGCGGCTGATCGCCCGCACCGGCAAGCCGGAAAAAGACGTGGCCGTAATTTCGCAGTACTGCGAGGATTTTTACGCTGTCCCCTGCCATGACCCAGAGCTGGAAGCCCGCTTTTCCGGACGATTCAACCTGGTGTTCACCGGCACGTTTACCCCGGCACAAAGCCTGGATATGGTGCTGCGCGCCGTGCTGGATGCCCGCGCTGCCGGGGCCGAAAACCTGCATCTGCTGCTGGTGGGCGACGGCATGAGCCGCGAGAGCTTGCAAGCCCTGGCTGAAGAACTCCACGCCGGGGATGCGGTGACCTTTTATGGCAGTGTACCTGCAGAAAAGGTGCCGAGTTTTACAACCCTGGCCGATGCCCTGCTGATCTCCCTGTCTGATTCCCCAGACTTAGGCCTGACAGTGCCCGGCAAGCTGGCCAGCTATATGGCCGCGGGTAAGCCGGTTGTGGCCAGTATGAACGGCGCCGGGTACGAGGCGGTCAAGGAAAGCGGCGGCGGCCTTGTCAGCCCTGCCTGCGACCAGGCCGCACTGGAGGCCAACCTGCTGGCGCTGTACCGCATGGCTCCCGAGGGCCGCGCCGCCCTGGGCACCAAAGCCAAAGCCTACTACGAAGCCCACTACCGCCGCACTGAACTGCTGCGCCGCCTGGAAAGCTTTACCCTGCGGGGAGAATAAGAAAACACGAGGTACCCCCTTTTGGATAAAAAAATTTTGGTGTTGATCCCCTGTTATAACGAGGAAGAAAACATCGTGGCAACGGTGGAACATCTGCAGTCCACCTGCCCGCAGGTGGATTTCCTTGTCATCAACGATTGCTCTACCGACCATAGTGCCGACATCCTGCGCGCCCACCATTACCCGTTTTTGGACCTGCCGGTCAATCTGGGCATTGGCGGCGGCGTGCAGTGCGGCTACCAGTACGCTGTGCACAACGGCTACGACGTGACCGTGCAGATGGACGGTGACGGCCAGCACGACCCCGCCTACCTGATGGAAGTGGTGCAGCCCGTGCTGGACGGCACCTACGATATGTGCATCGGCAGCCGCTTTATTAAAAAGGAGGGTTTCCAGACCAGCTTCATGCGCCGGGTGGGCATCCGTTTTTTAAGCTGGCTGATCCACCTGCTGTGCGGCAAGCGTGTGCTGGATGTTACCAGCGGTTTCCGCGCCTGCAACGCCCGGATGACCGCCTATTTTGCACGTCACTACGCCATTGATTACCCGGAGCCGGAGGCTATCCTCGCCGCCAGCCTGGCGGGTTTCTCGGTGGGCGAGGCCCCCGTTATCATGAAAGAACGCCAGGGCGGTGTGTCCAGCATCCACAGCTTTAAAAGCGCCTACTACATGATCAAAGTGTCGCTGGCGCTCATCATCGACCGCTTCTCCATCCATAAGGTAAAAGGAGGCAAGGCATGACCCCACAATTGCAGCTGTTTATGGTGCTGGGTGCGCTGGTGCTGCTGTGCATCATTTTTACCCTGCTCAAGCGCGGGCTGATGAGTGTAAAGTACAGCCTGCTGTGGCTTTTGCTGGCGGTGGCGCTGGTCATTGCGGCGGCGTTCCCCTACGTAATTTACGTATTGCGGGACGTTTTGTCCATTGAAATGCCGGTCAACCTGGTATTTTTGCTGATGTTCTGCTTTGTGCTGGTGGTGCTGCTTTCGTTGAGCATCGCTATCACCCAGTTGGCCGAAAAGTGCAAGCGGCTGACCCAGGCTAACGCCATTTTGGAAAAGCGTGTGCGCGACCTGGAAGAAAAGAACCGATAATACGTTATAAAAAGATGTTACAAAAGCGGAAGAGAGAGTATCCACTATGACGATCACTTGGGAGCAGATCCTCGCGTTCCTGTGCGAGGATCAGTCAATGGCGGTCACATCGCTGTTGTTTATCGCTTTTTTTGTGGCAGTGGCGCTGGTGCATTATCTGTTGCCGCGGGTGCTGCGCCCCTACTTTCTGCTGGCGGCCAGTTATGGATTTTTCTGCTATGACCCCGTCAACCGCCCGCTGGTAGGTGTGCTGCTGGGGGCCACGGCGGTCAGCTGGCTGTGCGGCCTCATCATCGACAAAGTCAAGGTCAAACCTGTGCGGGTGTTGGCGCTGCTGGTGACGGTGCTGGGCGGCGTTGGCATCCTGGTTTACTACAAATACTGGAACATGCTGGCCGATACCCTCGGCGGCAGCATCCTCAGTCACCGGGACAATCTGCTGGCACCCTTGGGGTTAAGCTACTTCACCTTTGCGGCGATGAGCTACACCATCGATGTGTATAAACGACGCTGCAAGGTCGAAACAAACCCGCTGCACTATGCGCTGTTCGTCAGCTTCTTCCCCACGCTCATCACCGGCCCCATTGAGCGCTACCCCCAGATGCGCCCGCAAATTCAAAAAAGCCGCCGCTTCAGCTACAACCGCTGCGCGGGCGGCGCGTTTCGCATGTTGTGGGGCTACACCAAAAAGATGGTCATCGCCGATAACCTGAGCCAGTACGTTTCCTTCGTCTACGGTAATATGTCGGAGATGAGCGGCCCTAACCTGTTTGCCGCCACGGTGCTGTTTGCTGTGCAGCTGTATATGGACTTTTCGGGCTGCTGCGACATCGTGCTGGGCGCGGCGCGCATCCTGGGCTATGACCTGATCGAGAACTTCAACTCCCCCTTTGAGGCCCGCAGCTTCAACGATTTCTGGCGCCGCTGGCATATCTCGATGACCGGCTGGTTCCGAGATTACGTCTACTTCTCGCTGGGCGGCAGCCGCTGCGCGCCCTGGCGGCACTACTTAAACATCGTCATTGTGTTTTTGTGCAGCGGCCTGTGGCACGGGGCCGATTGGCGGTACCTGGCCTGGGGTCTTGCCTGCGGCCTGTGCGCTGCCTTTGGCGCCATGACCGCCAAGGCCCGCAAGAAACTTGAAAAATTCAATCCGCTGTACCGCCAGGCCTGGCTGAAGGCCGTCTGCCAGGTGACCATCACCGATTTGCTGTTCTGCGTGACCCTCGTGTTCTTCGCGGCGGCGCTGTACAACGCTGACCCGTTCGCCATCTACAGCAGCATGCTGCAGGGCTGGAACGGCCTGGCCAGCAGCTGGCACCAGGTGCAGCAGATGCTGCTGGATTGCGGCATCGATGGTCGTTTGCCGGTGGTGCTGCTGTTTGGCACCTTTGTGGTGCTGGCCGTGGAGCACGGCGGGCGCAGTGTGACCCGCTGGATCCGTGAGCAGGTCTGGCCGCTGCGCTGGACCCTCTACTACGCCGCGGCGGCCGCGATCTTGTTCTTCGCGGCGTTCGGCCAGTCGGCGTTCATCTACCAGCAATATTAACGAAAGGCGGTGCATTATGGCTAAATCCCCTACCCCGATCCCCGCGCCGCCGGTTAAAATTCAGCGCGATACCAACGGCGCGGCCCCGGTCGCCCCAGCGGCAAAGCCGAAAAAGGCGGCCCCCAAAAAGCGCCGCAAGCGCCGCCGCAATCCCTTGCTGTGGTTTTTGCACGGCCTGATCCGCCGCATCTACTTTGGCCTGAAAACCGCCAGCCGCCTGGTGCTGCTGGTACCCATCCTTGTGTTCATGGTGGCGTTCAGCTATAACGTGGACCGCAGCGGCCTGTTCCAGGGCGCACTGGCACCCCGCCGCATCGTGGACCTGATGCTGCAGGGGTACGATGTGACCAACTTCGAGCAGATGGACGAGCGCCAGGTGGTACAATTGTTTGCGCAGGATGTGGAGCAGGCCCCCGAGGCCATTGGCATTGGCTCCAGCCGCGTGCTGCAGTTCAACCGGGAAAACACCGGCGTGGACACCTTCTTTAATATGGGCGTTACCGGCGCGGACGTGCGCGACAATATGACCAGCTACTACAAGATGGTCAGCTACGGCAAAACGCCCAAGGTGCTGCTGTGGAGTATCGACCCCTGGGTCTTTTACGGCAGCGAGGACGCCTTTGACTCCCGCGCCGACGCTGACCTGTACAACGAGTTTTTGACCAAGGTGCTGAACGTCCCCACCGATTATGAGGAGCCGGACAAGGTGGAGCTGTGGAAGGCGCTAGCCGACCCGGCCTACTTCCAGGGCAACGTGGACTACTACATAAAGAACCGCGGCCAGACCACCGTCACCGATGACGACGGCAATACCATCGAGTTCAACCCTGTGCAGGGAGACCCCTACGACCAGACAACGACGATCAAGCGGTCGGACGGCAGTGTTTTGTACGATGTGGCGTTCCGTACCCAGACGGCGGATCAGATCCGCACCTTGGCCGCCGAAGCCTGCATGAGCTTTAACAGCGTGCACATGGAGGGCTTCGACGAGATGAGCACCACCCAGATCCAGGCGTTTGAGTCCTTTATGGACTACGCCAGGGAGCAAGGCACTACCGTGATTCTGGTGCTGTCGCCCTGGCACCCGTACCTCTATGGTTACCTGATCACCGAGCCGGAACTGCACAAGGGGTTCTTCCAGGTGGAGAACTGGCTGCGCGAATACTGCGCCCAAAATAACGTGCCGCTGTATGGCAGCTACGACCCAGAGTGCATCGACGGCTTAGAGGAAACAGACTTTTTTGATGGCCTGCACTGCGCCGGGACCGGCATTGCACGGTTCTTCCCCGGCATACCGCGGACATTGCAGCAGCTGGAGACGGGCACCCTGCCCGACCCGCTGGCCGTGCACCCGCGCACCAGCCTGGAAAGCGCGGACCCAGATGTTGTGGAGACCCTGAACGGTGAGACTGCCGAAACGGCACAGGAGGGATAAGTATGGCATTCATTTCTATCAGCATCACCAAAAATCACCCGCTGATCCTGGGCAAGGGCGGCTTTGGCCGCCAGCTGGCGGATTGGCTCTCGGCCGAAGGCTGGGGTGAGGCGGAATTCCTCGACGATAGCGCCCCCGGCTGCGTGGGCGGCCTGCGTGACTACGCCGACCCTAAGCTGCTGAAACCGGGCCGCCCGGCCTTTGTGGCCCTGGGCGACAACGCCCTGCGCGTGGAGCTGCTGCAAAAGCTGGCAGCGGCCGGGTATGACACGCCGGTGTTTATCAGTGATATGGCGGCCGTCAGCCCCAGTGCTGTGTTGGAGCCGGGCTGTGTGATCCTTCCCCAGGCTTATGTGGGTGCCGATGCGCATCTGGGCGTGGGCTGCATCATCAACGGCGGGGCCATCGTGGACCACGACGCGGTCCTGGGCCGCGGCGTGCATGTTGCCCCCGGCGGCATCGTAAAGGCCGGTGCCAAGGTGGAAGCCCTAACCAAGGTGGATTCTGGGGAAATCATTAAAAAGTGATGCGACCTTAAAAGCTTCCCTCTGTGAGGGAGGTGCCCCGAAGGGGCGGAGGGAGAGACAAATAAATGAGCGGCTGCTAAATTTTAGGCTCTCTCCCCCACTGCCTATCAGCGGAGTCCTTCGGACCCGGTCCCCTCTGACGCTTTGCGACATCTCCCCGCGCTGTGGGGAGTCACCCACCCAGAGGGGGCCTTTTGCTATCCCAAGGAGGTTCTATGTCAAACAACAAAACCGCACGCCGCGATTATATTGATATTATGAAAGGCCTGGGCATCCTGCTGGTGGTGCTGGGGCATTTTATGGAGCAGTTCCGCTTCGGCTTCAAGCCCATCGGGGCGACGTTTATCTGCATCTACCTGTTCCATATGGCGTTGTTCTGCATTTGCAGCGGGCTGGTGGCGCATTTCAGCTTGTGGAAGCTTATCACCCAGCAGGTGTGGCTGTACGCCGTGGGCCAGGCAATCATGCTGGCGTTCCGCGCCGTAATTTTGCGGGAGGATTTTGCTGCCTCCGGCGGGTTGCTGCTGGCGTTTTTGCTGCCCTGGCGGCACATGTGGTATCTGTACGCGCTGATCTTCTGGCATCTGACCCTGCCGCTGTTGACCCGTCTGCGAGATAAGGGCCTGCCTTTTGTCCTGCTGGGCCTGGCAGGTGCCGTGGCGCTGGGCCTGTGGGCCGGCAATGTGGATTGGCCGTTCACACTGGTGCGCGTGTTTGCTTACTACCCGTTTTATGCGTTCGGCGTGCTGTTCCGCCCGCAGATCGACCGGCTGGATGACCTGGCCGCGACCAGCCCTGTGATGCGGCTGGCCCCGGCGGGAGCGCTGGTGGTCTGCTACGGGCTGTATTTCCGCAGCCTGATGCTGCAGGAAGGTCAGCTGCGGGAAAGTGCCAAGATTTTTAACGATGTCGCCTACGGCGAGGGGTATGCCATGCCCGACCGGGCATGGTTTTACGCCATCGGTATTGTGACCAGCCTGGCGCTGATCGCCGCCCTGGGCGGATGCAAGGCCTTTGCAGGCCTAGGCAAAAAGACGCTGGCGGTTTATCTTTTCCATATGCCGATTTTTGCGTTTTACAGCGAGCTGGGCTTTTTCCAGCTCGCCCACGAAAAGCCGCTGCCGGTCACGGTAGTATTTGTGCTGCTGGAGGCCTTGGGCTGCGTCTGCCTGCTGGCCAGCGCACCGGTGAGCAAGACATTTGATGCTGTGGCAAATGTCTGGTATAGGCTGCGAAAAAAGTGATTTCGTCCTTTGGGGCGCCGGGAGACTGGCGCTCTTTTTTTTGCACAACACCTATTGACAACGCTGCTACTATGTATTACAATGTACTCAAACAACACCATGGTAATACAAGGTAGCGGAAGGAGGGCAAGCTTTGTTCGACCAAGCACAGTTGCGCAAGGGTACGCTGGAAGGCTGCATTTTAAAGATCATTGACCGGGAACCGACCTACGGCTATGCCATTGCCACCACCTTGCGGGACAGCGGCTTTGCCGACCTGACCGAGGGCACACTCTATCCCCTGCTGCTGCGGCTCGAGCGCAAGGGGCTGATTGGCGCCGAGTACCGCGCGGGTTCCGGCGGGCCGAGCCGCAAATATTACCAGCTCACGCCAGACGGAGAGACCTATCTGCAGGAATTCACGGCTGCCTGGCGTGCCGCCAGCGCCGCCGTCAACCATATTTTACAGGGCGAGGAGGACTGAACATGAAGTTCCGCAACGAGTACAAACAACTGAAACAGGAAAACAACCTCATCTTTTCCACGCTGGCCGAGTGCGACCGCGACACCATCACCGACATCCTGAACACCATCAGCAATAGCCGCGGCATCAATTACGATGTGGAGCTGGTGCGCAAGGACCTGATCGCCATGGCGGCCAGCGCCGAGGCAGACGGCCAATACCTGCCCGCCGTCATCGGTGACGTGGAGACTTTTAAGCTGGACCTGCTGGCCAGCATTCCCCACCCCAAACTAATTGACTACATGCTGGACAGCCTGGTATGGATGTGCATTTACGGGCTGGCGATGTCAACGACCTATCTGCTGCTGCGTGGTGCCTGGGACAGCCATTTTGACGCTGCCATGCTAGGGCTTTGCATCGTGGTGATGATGCCCAGCGCTTGGCTGATGCAGCGCATCGTTCCCGCGTCCTGGCTTTCCTACGGCAAGGGGCTGCGCTATGGCAGTGCGCAGACGGTGCTGCTGGCGTTGTGGCTTGTGGAGTTTGGGCTGATTTACAACTGGGTCTACCCCAATCTGCCCAACATTGGCATCCCCAACGTGGTGGCCGCCGCGCTGTTTGCGGTGCTTACCCTGGCCTTGCGCGCTTGGCGCACCCACCGCTGCAATCAGTTGGCCGATGCCCGCCCCTGGCGTGACGTGGTCGACAGCAAAAAACAATAAAAACAGCCCTCGCTGGTTCGCACAATCCAGCGGGGGCTCTCCTTTTCTTGAAAGAAAAGGAGCAAAAGAACTTTAAACAAGACTCTCCCTAAGTGAATGGCAGGGGTAGGTTAAATATTCTCCAAAATCTTATCGCCCATCTCGGTGCAGCCGACTTTGATGCAGCCTTCGGCCATCATGTCGGCGGTGCGGTAGCCCTCGTCGAGAACAGCGTTGACAGCCGCCTCGATCTCGTCGGCCTCGGCGGGCATATCGAAGCTGTAGCGCAGCATCATGGCCGCGGAGAGGATGCAGGCAATCGGGTTGACGACGTCCTGCCCGGCAATATCGGGCGCAGAGCCGTGGATCGGCTCATACAGTCCGCAGGTGCCCTCGCCCAGGGAGGAGGACGGCACCATGCCGATGCTGCCGGTGATTTCGCTAGCTTCGTCGGACAAAATATCGCCGAACATATTCTCGGTCACGATAACGTCAAACTGCGCGGGGTTCTTGCAGATCTGCATGGCGCAGTTGTCTACGAACATCTCGCTGTACTCTACCTCGGGGTACTCGGCCTGCAGGCGGTGCATAACGGCGCGCCACAGGCGGCTGGTGTCCAGCACGTTAGCCTTGTCCACACAGGTCAGCTTTTTGCGGCGCTTCATGGCCGTCTCAAAGCCGATACGTCCGATGCGCTCGATCTCATGCTCAGAGTACGGCATCGTGTCGATGGCGACCTTCTCGCCGTTCTGCTCAATGGTCTTATGCTCGCCAAAGTAGACGCCGCCGATTAGTTCACGCACGACGATAAAGTCGATGCCCTGGTCCACGATGGACTTTTTCAGCGGGGAGGCATCCGCCAGCTGGGGCCAGATCTTGGCCGGGCGGTTGTTGGCGTACAGGCCCATGCCCGCGCGCAGGCGCAGCAGGCCCTTCTCGGGGCGACGGTCGCCGGGCATGCCCTCCCACTTAGGACCGCCGATGGCACCCAGCAGCACGCTGTCGGACTGTTTGCACTTTTCCAGCTCGGCAGCAGGCAGCGGGTCGCCGAATTTATCGATGGCTTCGCCGCCCATGTAAGCGCGGGTGTAGCTAAAAGTGTGGCCGTGCTTGGCAGCAATCTTGTCCAGCACGCGCACCGCCTGGGTCACGATCTCCGGGCTGGAGCAGTCGCCGTAGATCAGGGCAATGTTTTTATTCATGGATGACTCCTCAATCTTTCAAGCTGTTCATCAGGCCGCCCTGTTTGATGATGTTCTGGATAAACTCCGGGAATGGGGCTGCCTGGAAGGTCTGGCCGGTAGTCTCGTCGGTGATAACGCCGGTGTCAAAGTTGACGCTGACGATGTCGCCCTCGTTGATGGCCTCGCTGGCGGCGGTGCACTCCAAAATCGGCAGGCCGATGTTGATGGCGTTGCGGTAGAAGATACGGGCAAAGCTTTTGGCGATGACGCAGCTGATGCCGGCGGCCTTGATGGCTACGGGCGCATGCTCGCGGGAGGAGCCGCAGCCGAAGTTCTCTCCGCCCACCATCAGGTCGCCCTGCTTGACGCGGGTGATGAACGTCTTATCGATGTCTTCCATGCAGTGGCTGGCCAGCTCGGCGGCGCTCTGGGTGTTCAGGTAGCGGGCCGGGATGATAACGTCAGTGTCGATATTGTCGCCGTATTTAAAAACAGGTCCTTTTGCGTTCATGGCTCAAACCTCCCTCGGATCGGTGATGTAGCCGGTCAGCGCGCTGGCTGCGGCGGTGGCGGGGCTGGCCAGGTAGACCTCGGAGTCCACGTGGCCCATGCGGCCCACAAAGTTGCGGTTGGTGGTGGAAACACAGCGCTCCCCTGCCGCCAAAATGCCCATGTAGCCGCCCAGGCAGGGGCCACAGGTGGGGGTGGAGACGATGCAGCCTGCATCGATGAACGCCTCAGTGTATCCGCGCAGGATGCACTCCTTGTACACGGCCATGGTGGCGGGGATGATGATGCCGCGCACGCCCTTGGCGATGTGCTTGCCTTTCAGCACCTCGTAGGCGGCCTGCATATCCTCGATGCGGCCGTTGGTGCAGGAGCCGATGACGATCTGGTCGATCTTGATGTCCTTGCCCTCCTTAGCCAGGTGGGTGTTCTCCGGCAGGTGCGGGTAGCTGACGGTGGGCTCCAGCGCGGTCAGGTCGATGGTGACGGTACGCTCGTACTCGGCATCGGGATCGGCTTCGTACTTGACCCAGGGGCGCTGGCTGCGGCCCTTCAGGTAGGCTTCGGTGATTTCGTCTACCGGGAAGATGCCGTTTTTGGCACCAGCCTCGATGGCCATGTTGCAGATGCAGAGGCGGTCTTCCATGGTCAGGCTCTTGACACCCTCGCCCACGAACTCCAGGCTCTTGTACAGCGCGCCGGAAACGCCGATCTCACCGATCAGGTGCAGGATGACGTCCTTGCCGGTGACGGGACGCTGGATGGCGCCGGTCAGCTCGACCTTGATGGCAGCGGGCACCTTGAACCAGGCCACGCCCTTGGCCATGCCGGCGGCCATATCGGTAGAGCCAACACCGGTGGAGAACGCGCCCACCGCGCCGTAGGTGCAGGTGTGGCTGTCGGCACCGATGATGCAGTCGCCCGCGGTCACGATGCCCTTTTCGGGCAGCAGCGCATGCTCGACGCCCATCTCACCGACATCGTAGAAGTTGAGGATGTCGTATTTGTCAGCGAACTGGCGGCACTGCTTGGATTGGGTGGCGCTCTTGATGTCCTTGTTGGGTACAAAGTGGTCCAGCACAATGTTGACGCGGGTGCGGTCAAACACCGAGTCAAAACCGGCCTTCTCAAACTCGTTGATAGCCACCGGGGTGGTGATGTCGTTACCCAGCACGATGTCGAGCTGGGCGTTGATGAGCTGGCCCGCGGTCACGGCTGCTTCTCCGCAATGCGCGGCCAGGATCTTCTGTGTCATGGTCATTCCCATGGTGTTCCCTCCGTTTTAAAAGCCCTTATTTATTATTGATCGCACTCACCAGCGCCTTGATACCGGCTACGATGATGTCGGTATGGGTGCCGCAGCCCCAGGTCTCCTCACCAGAGGCCCATTTCAGGCCGACGTAGGAGCAGGCACGGGAGTCAGTGTCGGAATCCAGCGCGTGTTCGCTGTAATGTATCAGGGTGAAGTGCATGCCGGTCTGCTGCTCGATGGCGGTCGCCACGGCATCCAGGCGGCCGTTGCCTGTGGCGGAGCACTTGGTCTCCTTGCCGTTGACCGACAGTGTGATGTTGGCGGTGATCGTGTTGTCCGCGTTCTGGACGAAATGTGCTTCGGGGATGTTGAGCGGGCTGTTGTGGTTGAGATAGGCAGTCTCAAAGACGTACAGAACTTCCTTCACGCTCAGTTCGCGGTGCTCGTGGTCGCTGACATCCTTGACGCGGTAGCCCAGATCCTCGCGCATCTTCGGCGGCGGGTTATAGCCGTAGTTCTGCTGCAGCAGGAAGCCGATGCCGCCCTTGCCGCTCTGGCTGTTGATGCGGATGACGTCGGCATCGTAGGTACGGCCAATATCGTGCGGGTCGATAGGGATGTAGGGGCAGGTCCACTCATGCAGTTTCTTTTCCTTGCGCCAGGTCATGCCCTTGGCGATGGCGTCCTGATGGCTGCCGCTGAAGGCCGCGAACACCAACGCACCGGCATACGGCGTGCGCTCGTAGACGTGCATGCGGGTCACGCGCTCGTAAATCTCGCAGATCTTGGGCATGTCGCTGAAATCGAGGTGCGGGTCCACGCCGTGGCTGTACATGTTCATAGCCAGGGTGATGGCGTCCACATTGCCGGTGCGCTCGCCGTTGCCGAAGAGGCAGCACTCGATGCGCTGGGCACCGGCCAGCACGGCTAGCTCGGCATCCGCCACGCCGCAGCCGCGGTCGTTGTGCGGGTGTGTGGAAAGAATAACGCTGTCACGATATTTCAGATGGTTGGAACACCATTCGATCTGGTTGGCGTAGATGTGGGGCATGCTCATCTCCACCGTGACCGGCAGGTTGATGATCATGGGGCGGTCCGGCGTGGGCTGCATGACGTCCAACACGGCGTTGCAGACTTCCACGGCGTACTCCGGCTCGGTGCCGGTAAAGCTTTCGGGGCTGTACTCAAACAGGAAGTTGCCCTCATACTCTTCGCTGAGCTGCTTGACCAGCTTGGCACCGTCGACGGCGATCTGCTTGATTTCCTCTTTGGACTTCTTGAACACCTGCTCGCGCTGGGCGACGCTGGTGGAGTTGTAGAAATGGATGATGGCGCGGGGCGCACCCTTGACGGCCTCAAACGTCTTACGGATGATGTGGTCGCGGCACTGGGTCAGAACCTGGACGGTGACATCCTGGGGGATACGGTTGCCGTCGATGAGCTTGCGCAGGAACTCGTACTCAGTCTCGCTGGCGGCCGGGAAACCAACCTCGATCTCCTTGAAGCCAATCTTGATCAGCATATCGTAGAATTCCAGCTTTTCGTCCAGGCTCATCGGGACAATCAGGCTCTGGTTGCCGTCGCGCAGGTCCACGCTGCACCAGGCCGGGGCCTTTTCGATGTGGTCCTTTTTGGTCCACTCATACACATGGCCGGGCTCGACCGGTGGCGGATAATACCCTACATGATACTTGGTTGCGTCCATCATAATAAAAATGCCTCCTTCAAAGCTGTGAAGCCATTGGAGGAGGTAAATAAAAAACCGTCCCCCAAAGGCGGATTGCCTTTGAGAGACGGGAGCAAATTTACAGTTGCTGTACCCGCGGTACCACTCTCATTGTCGCTGATGCGACCTCTCTGCACGATCAGCGAGTTTGCGTAAAACAAGCAAACGGCGAATCGCTCCTGCGTGATAACGGTCAGGTGCCGGCCATGCCTACAGCAGAAAACGCTATCAGCATAGCTGCTCCGGGGCCAGTGACGCTATATCTGCCGCACCGTCTTGCACCAACCGACGGCTCTCTGCAACGGAGTGGATATGGCTTTCTCCCCATCTTTGCATTTGAATTAATGAGATTATTCTAGCGGATTTTGCCGGTGGTGTCAACCGGTATTTTGCACAATGCCAGATGTTTTGTTTTAGCAATGTTGCCGAATTGTGTTCTGCTGTGGGCTGGTACGCGCCTACTTCCCCTTTCTTTAAAAGTATGGTATAATCACCTTATCTATCTAAGGCAATACCGCACAATTCCCGCCTGACGGCTTAAGCACCGCTCCGGCGGCTGCGGCACGGCAACTGCGTTGCCAAAATGCTCGATAATACACAAAGTATTATCTGCGCTTTTGGCTTAGCATCTGCCGCACCTCGCTCGCCGTATCGGCACTTAGAATTATGCGGTATTGCCCTAAACCAAAAGAAAGGACAACTCCATGTTGCTTTCCCAATATAAACCTTTGGCGCAAAAGGCGTACTGCGCGGCCATCGTGCTGCTGCTGATCTTGTCGGAGGTGTTCAGCTCCAATATCCAGGCCGCATTGCCGACTTTCAGCAGCTTGGCCCGCCTGACTTTGACGGGCGGCGCGGTGGCACTGCTGGGCGTTAAGATTTTTTTGCTGACAGACTACGAGGCCCGCTGGCAGCCGATTCTGGCGGCGCTGGTGCTGGCCTACACGGCTTTTGCCACCTGGTACGGCGATGATATGTGGTTTTTCTTGGCCGCACTGGTAGGGCTGGGCGCGAAAGACATCGACATAAAAGCCGCCCTTCGCGTCTATCTGGCTGCGGCCGTAGCGGGCCTGCTGGTGGTGCAGCTGCTGCACTTTGCTACCCCGCTGATGCCCTACAATTTCTACTGCCGCAACTGGGATTTCGGCTACGGCCACTACAACGGCTTCGGTGCGCGGTTGGCGGGCGTGTTCTTCGCCTGGGGCTGGCTGCGGCACGATAAACTGTGCGCTATCGACTGGATGGGCCTGGCCGCGCTGGCTATTTTTACCTACAAGGTCCCCGGCAGCCGCGGCGCATTCGGCGGTATGGCGGTCATGCTCCTGCTGTTCGCCGTGCAGAAATTCTTCCCCAAGCTGTTTGATAACAAAATTTGGTACGCCTTTGTGCTGGCTGTGCCGGTGATGCTGGTGGTGTTCAGCCTCTACGCCGGGTACATTTATAACCCCGAGTGGCCCTACGACCACATGGCGATTCTGCTGCTGAGCATCTTTCTGTCCGGACGGTTCGAGATTTGGCACAATGTGTTCTGGGGTTCTCCCCTCACCCTGCTGGGCGGTCTGCCTACTGACGGCGACGAGCACCACGCCATTGACAACACCTTCCTGGCTGTGCCGATGAACAAGGGCATTCTGGGCGCTATTTTAGTGGCGGCGTTCTTCCTGCTGCTGCTCTGGCGGTTAGCCAAAAAGTATCGCTCCACCGAGACGATCTGCCTGCTGGCCTTAACGCTTTACCTGTTCATGGAAAACAAGCCTTTCCTCCTCTCTGCCAATCCGTTCTTACTGTTGGCGCCCATCGTGTTTTTTGGCGGGGCTGCGGCAGAGAAAAAGCCGGACAAAACCTGACCTAAACCCAAAAACAGCCCCGCCGTTTGGCGGGGCTGTTGCTGTTTATAAGGGTAAAATCAACGGTTCTGCGGGCCGTTTTTCAGGATGACGTCGTGGCTGCCGCCCTCAACGATAGAGGTAGAGGAAACGACGGTCAGGCGGGCTTTCTCCTGCAGCTCGGGAATGGAGAGCGCACCGCAGTTGCACATGGTGGAGCGCACCTTGTACAGGGTGGTCTGCACGCCGTCGGCCAGGGGGCCGGCGTAGGGCACGTAGGAGTCAACACCTTCCTCGAAGCTCAGCTTCTGGGCGCCGCCCAGGTCGTAGCGCTGCCAGTTGCGGGCGCGGTTGGAACCCTCGCCCCAGTACTCCTTGACGTAGTTGCCGCCCACGCGCAGCTTGTTCGTGGGGGATTCGTCGAAGCGGGCAAAGTAGCGGCCCAGCATGACGAAGTCGGCGCCCATAGCCAGGGCCAGAGTGATGTGGTAATCCTGCACGATACCACCGTCGGAGCAGATGGGAATATAGATGCCGGTCTCCTTGTAGTACTCGTCGCGAGCCTTGGCAACCTCAATGACAGCGGTAGCCTGGCCGCGACCAATGCCCTTGGTCTCGCGGGTGATGCAGATGGAGCCGCCGCCGATGCCGATCTTGATGAAGTCAGCGCCAGCCTTGGCCAGGAAGAGGAAGCCCTCGCGGTCGACAACATTGCCAGCGCCGACCTTCACCTTATCGCCGTAGTTCTCGCGGATCCAGGCGATGGTGCGGGACTGCCACTCGCTGAAGCCCTCAGAGGAGTCGATGCAGAGGACATCCACACCGGCGTCCACCAGAGCAGGTACGCGCTCGGCGTAGTCGCGGGTGTTGATGCCGGCGCCTACGACGTAGCTCTTGTTCTCGTCCAGCAGTTCGTTGATGTTCTCCTTGTGGGAGTCATAGTCCTTGCGGAAGACCATATACTGCAGGTGACCTTCGGCGTCCACCAGGGGCAGAGAGTTGATCTTGTTGTCCCAGATGATGTCGTTGCAATCATGCAGGCTGGTGGTGTCGGGAGCGGTGACCAGCTTGTCCAGCGGGGTCATGAATTCGGTGACCTTGAGGTCCATCGTCATGCGGGACAGGCGGTAGTCGCGGGAGGCAACGATGCCCAGCAGCTTGCCGTGAGCCGTGCCGTCATCGGTGATGGCCACGGTGGAGTGGCCGGTGCGGGTCTTCAGGTCCAGCACATCGCCGAGGGTAGCCTCCGGCGGCAGGTTGGAGTCAGAAGTGACAAAACCCTTTTTGTAGGCTTTGACGCGGCGGACCATGTCGGCTTCCTGCTCGATGGTCTGAGAGCCGTAGATGAAGGAAACGCCGCCCTGCTTGGCCAGTGCAATAGCCAGCTTCTCGCCGGAAACGGACTGCATGATGGCAGAGACCATCGGGATGTTCATTTCAAGAGGGCAATCCTCCTCGCCCTTGTGGTACTTGACCAGCGGGGTCTTCAGGCTGACAGCCGTGGGGACACACTCCGAAGAAGAATAGCCGGGGACCAGCAGATACTCACCAAAGGTGCGGGACGGTTCAGAGAAATAATATGCCATGTTACACGCTCCTGACTCCTACAATTTCTTAATCTTACTGATTAGGAAGATTGTACCACATTCGCGGACAAAATACAAAACCTTTTGGCGAAAATCTTTCTTGCACCGCAAAAAAGAAAGTTGTGGATATTGCACCAAAGATTTTAAGGGAAGTATGACTTTGACATGCGGTGATGGAAATCGCGCGGAAGATGCAGGGGCATGGAACGGCTTTATTCCGTCGTCGTCAGCACCACATCGCCCATCCCGGCGGTCAGGGTCACGCGGCGGGTGGTGGTAGGCGTTTGGCTGTAGCTGGTGCCCAGCGCTTTGCCGTTAAAGGCGACCTCGCCCATCGAGGCCTGCAGGTCCAGCGTGTAGTCATCGGCCTTGCCGTCCACCGTCAGGCCAATGTTGCCCATCCCGGCCTTGACGGTGCAGATTTTGGAACTCTCCAGCCGTCCCAGGTCAAAGTTGCCTATGGCAACCTCGGCGGTAAAGCTGCTGCTTTGCACAAGGCCGCCGGTAAAGTTGCCCATCGAGACTGTGGCGTTGAAATTTTCCGCTTCCACCGTGCTGCAGGTAAAGTCGCCCATGGCCAGGTTCAGATCGATGCTGTCGGCGGTAATGGTCTCATTGTTGTCAAACTCCACATCGCTCATGGCGGAAGTGATGGAGAGCCTTTTAAAGTGGAAGGTCTCTGTATCCGGCACGGACAAAACAAACTCCGGTTCCGGCTCGCTGCTCAAATCGCAGTTGGCAGGCACTTTGTAGCGGATGGTCAGCGGTTCATTCTCAGTGTAGGTAACGTCGAGCCGCTTGTTATACACGTTCTCGCAGTGCAGGGCGGCGCTGGTGGCGCCGGGGTCAATGACGATGGTCAGGCGGCCGTAATCAATGTCCAGCACGGCATCCTGCAGGGTGATGTTGTCACAGGACATGTCTGTCGTGTGGGGGCTGTTGTCATCCACAGCACCGGAGGGGCCTTCGGCGGCGGTACCGTTTTCCTCAACGATTTCACTGTCGGGGGACGCGGTGGTAGAGGCAGCATCCTGGGGTTGCTCGACGACCGACTCGGCAGCCGAGACAACGAAAGGTTCGGCGGTGTTGGCAATAGAACTGCGGCGCACGCCGAAAAAGCCGATCAGTAAGACGCAGACCACGACCAGCACGGCGGCAAGAGCCAACAACACGCCCATAACCGGCGGGATGGCGGCCGGGCCGTGGAGCTCAGGCTTGGTAGTTGGGGGATTTTCTCCAGTTGGTTGGGGGGCAGCATCCTGCGCGGTGTCGGCAACGTCGCTGCTCTCCCCTGCTGCGGCTTGGGCGGAGTCCAGCATCAGGCCCTCGCCCTCCAAAATTTTGCGGGCGGCGTCGGCGGGGTCGCCCAGCTCGGCGGCGGTGGCGTCTTCAGCTTCCGGGCCTGCGGCGTCAAAGTATTCTTCGTAGTAGTTCAGCGCATCCTGGCGCTCCTGCTCGGGCAGAGGGGCGAGCAGCTGCGCCAGCTTGGCTAAATAAGTTTGTTTGTTCATTGTGTCTCCCCCTCAAATAGTCGGTCGATCTTGGCTGTGTAGGCGTCCCATTCGGCGCGATACCCCGCCAGCTGGGCACGGCCGGTGGGTGTGATTTGGTAGTAGCGGCGGTTGCGGCCGTTGAACGGCTCATCGTGGACGGTCAGACAGCCGTCCTTTTGCAGGCGGCGCAAAACGGGATACAGCGTGGATTCGGATATGTCCAGTACGGCGCGCACATCCTGGGTGATGCGGTAGCCGTAGGTGCCCGTTTCCTCCCGCCCGACGACGGCCAGCACGATGGCATCCAGCAGCGCCGCCCCGGTATTGAATGACATGGCGTTTCTCCTTTAGACATAGATGATGTATGAACTTATATATTATATACCATATAATATTGTAAAAAGCAATAGCTGCTTATAAAAAAGTGCCCCGGAATAAACAGGAAGCCGATATCTATATAGGTAGAGGTTCTGCGAGCCGCAAGTTTAAAGAACAAGGGAAAGCAAAGCCTAATGATTTGCTCTTTTGACAAAGTAAAAAACAGGGCTTTGCTCCAGAATGTCCGTTTTCAGGAACATTCTGAGAACAAAGCCCTGGTTTTGTTATTTGCAAATTACCAGACGAAGGAAAGCACCGTTTTGTGGGGCCCCTCCGGGAGCATTATTTCATACAGAAAATCGTTCTTTTTCACACTGCTCGTCACATCTACGGAATTAACCATGACCTTTTGAGGCTCTTTTTCAGAAAGCCATCCCAGTGTTCCGGACTCTTTGACTACCACAGTCTGAGTGCTGTCGTTTTCGAAAATGCTTTCAACCGCTGTGAACCCCACAAATTTATCTAGCAGCCCCAGGCAGGTGCCGTATTTTCCCTTTGGAAGCAGAACAAACCATCCAAAGCCGCCCAAATCAAGCCTGCTCTCATAGCTTTCCTGTTTGCCCAACGAAAACGCGTTTTTGGCAAAATAATCGTACACCCAATAGTTGTCGGATTCCTCCAGCTGCGGAATATCTGCCGGACGGAATGAAAAGTCCTGTATGCCGTCGGTCAGATTGTAGGCGGCAATGCCTCCGCCCTTCTTGACAGAACCCCAGGAAGCGGTATTGTGCAGTTTTAATACACCCGTCTTCATAGGATCCGAAAACATGCAGTCTTCTGTAGGCTTTGCTGAATGATCCATCATCAGGATTTCGCCGTTGTGATAGACCAATGGCTTCAGCACATCCGGATTTGTGTCCCCAATTTGGTCACTGACGTAGATGGGGCCGCCGCTGATCGCCCGCAGCAGGCTGTGCTTAACGGCATCCTCATGCTTTGTCCAGAACATATCCCAGTCACAATAATACAGCTCATCATGATACACCGAATTGTAAGCATTCTGCAATAGATGTTCCACAAAGCCGTTTTCTTTGTTGGGCATAAAGTCATCACTGTTTCTGGAAATTGCGGAGGTCGGTCTGGACAGAATATTCTCCATCGCCATTCCCATACAGTTGATGATGGCACCATCCATGTAAGAAGCGCCGCCTTCAAGGGCTTGGTGCATTCCCTTTGCCGCGGGGCCGATGGGGAGACTGTTTTCCGCAAAGCTCCAAAAGGAGCTCTGACCATCTACCTTCACAAAATCGATTCCGTCCGCGTGAAGCGTTTCATACCAGTCCCGGTAGAATCCTTCCCCCGTCAGAGGATTGGGCATGATTTTCCCGTCTGCGGTTCGATACAGGTGGGCGTGTTCCTGCCCCTCCAGTTTGCTTTCCGGGGCAACACCCTGCCAGTATCCGCAAAGTGCGTGCCATACGCCAAACCAGCGAATGTCGCTTTCCGCTTTGATATCTGCTATCATTTTCCCAAAACCATTGGGGAACTTTGCAGGCTCCGGAGCAAAATCGCAAAGCAACTCTCCTTTGGTAGAAAGCCAACCGTCATCCATCAGCATCCACCGGACAGGAATTTTCTTTTCCACAAGCTCGCGGGCCTTCTGACGGACTTTTTCTTCTGTGATTTCTCTGTAAAAAGCATCCCAGCTGCACCAGCCGAGAGAGCGGAACATTTCCGGCATACGCCTTTGTTCCCTTGTTCGAACCCCCATGCGCTTTGTAAGCCAGGCAAACACCTTGTGAACCGCGTCTGCCAGTGTGTCTGCCTCTCCAAGAACATACAGCGGTTCGTCAACCTCGGTCTGCCCATCCAGACTGGACAGCATTTCCAGGCAGACTTCTTGCTCTGTTCCTGTTTCCAGATATGTCTTAAAGGTTTTTCCCACCATGGGAACAAGACACGCAAAGCGATCCGGGTATTTTAGAAAAGCTACCTGCGTCCGGGCAGGGATCTCCTGAAATCCTTCTACAAAAGCAGGTCTCGTCCACCAGTCATTGAGCATATACATTGCCGTGATTTTCTCCGGGCTCTGAACTGTTGGAAGGGATACCCGAATTGGCTTTTCCTTTCTCAATGCACCCTGACGCATATTCAGCCGGATCTGACCATACCGGCATCCATAGTTCCGGTTTTCGGACACTTCTACATAGATTTCTTCCCGCTCCCAGATTCCCGGCACTGCGGGGAATGCCGCATGGATGCTTTCCCCATTTTGACAATGGATTTCGCATTTGATCGTTTTTACTTCCGTCATTTCTCAGCACCTCACCATTTTTGAGGAACGGTAAATCAAACTATGTAACAGTATTCTTTCTATAGCATAATCTCAACCTCGAACAAAGTCAATTTGTGCAGGTTGTTTTCATGATAAAATCCGCCAATTTTCGATAAGAATTTACAAATCTGCAAGCAATGTTTCCTTGGCCAAGTCCTGCGAAAACTGCATTATCCCTTTTCGGGATACGAAAGCTCAACAGCCGGGTTAAAGGAGAGCTGCTTCTGATCGACCATATCCAGAAGCTCGGGGATCAGATTGGTGAGGCGGATGAATCGCTGAACTTGGCGGCCACTTTCACCTGTATCTTTACCAAGTACATCTGCCGATTTTATGTCAGCGACAGGACCATTGAAAAGATCATCAAGCTCCTGCGGTGTGCGTTTAAGCAGGCGGTAGAATGTGAATAGATCGGATTGCTGACCGTAAAAATAATCAAAACTCACACGGCTTCACCACCTTCTTTCTGCGGAAAACTTTCTGTTGTCAGCGGAATGCTGCGGAAAGTCGTATCCGTCTTTTCATATGAGCACAAATATATGATAGATATATCATGCCTTGTATTCTTCGAGCAAATGAAATATAATAAGAAATGTTGTCGGAGGTGCAAATATGGACTATATGACACTCAAAGAGGCAAGCGAGAAATGGGGCGTTTCGTCCCGTCAAGTCAACTATTACTGCGTCGAGGGCCGTATTCCCGGCGCTGTGAAAATGGCCGGTGTTTGGTTGATCCCCAAGGAAACAGACAAACCCGCCGATAGACGATATAAAAAGCAGGTGAAAAACGAAAATGAAAATTCTGTTGGTTGAGGATGATTTGGAAATCAGCAAGTTATTAGCTGAATTTTTGCAGGAAAATGGATATGAAGTTTTTTGCCAATATGACGGGCTTCATGTATTGGATTGCCTGCGGGAAAATAATATCGACTTGATTTTGCTTGATATTATGCTTCCATATCGAAATGGTGATACCGTACTTACAGCGGTAAGAGAATGTTCTACGGTTCCAATCATCATTATTTCCGCCAAAGGAACAACGCAAAACAAAATAGATTTACTGCGTCTCGGTGCAGATGATTATATTACAAAACCGTTTGATATGGAGGAAGTTCTGGCCAGAATTGAAAGTAATCTCCGTCGAGTGCAGTTTCAAAAAGATACTCCTACCTATTTACGTCATGGCGATTTGATTTTGGATTTGAACGATAATACCGCCTTTTTGCAAGGCAGCGAATTGACTTTGACGGCAAAAGAATTTGCAATTTTAGAGTTGCTGATGAAATACCCGGATAAAATATTCTCAAAAGCAAATTTATTTCAAAGTGTTTGGAACACCGAGTATATCAGTGAGGATAACACATTAAATGTTCATATAAGTAATCTCCGTAACAAATTAAAAGCCGTTTGCCCGGACAAGGACTTTATTGATACTGTTTGGGGTATTGGATACCGTTTACACAAAGCCAGAGATTAGACCTCTGGCTTTAGACATTTTTTAGAGATTTCTGTTTGGATTTAAGAAATTCTTTATGATTGCCTCTTACAATCAATCATAAAGGAGGTTGATAACATGAGTTCCATCATTTTACAGGCACATAGTCTGACAAAAAAATACCGGCATACTGTTGCCTTAGATCATATTGACTTGCAAATTGAGAAAGGGAAAATCTACGGTTTTATCGGTCAGAACGGAGCAGGTAAAACTACTTTTCTGCGATTGGTTACAGGGCTGGCTTTCCAGACCAGCGGTACTTTAGACTTATGGGGAAAGAGTTCGGCAAAAGATTTGCAGGAACAGAGAAAGCGGATTGGCTGCATGATTGAAACACCTGCACTCTTTCCGGCCATGACAGCTTATCAAAATATGGAGATACAACGCATCCAACGCGGCATCCCCGATAAAGCAGTGATTGAAAAGACTTTGAATATGGTTGGCTTAAAGGACACTGGCAAAAAGAGTGTTCGTAATTTTTCTTTGGGTATGAGGCAACGGCTGGGAATTGCAATCGCTCTCTTGAACACGCCAGAATTTTTAATTCTCGACGAACCGATCAACGGACTTGACCCTGCCGGGATTGTCGAAGTCAGAAATTTGCTGAAATCCTTGAACAAGGAATATGGTATGACAATTTTGGTGTCCAGCCATATTTTGGAAGAATTATACCAAACTGCAACAGAATTTATTTTAATTGACAAAGGAAAAATCATTGAAGAAATCTCCGATCAAGAATTGAATGAACGGTGTAAACGGCATATTGCAATCAAGGCCACCGATCCGCAAAAGGCGCTGCTTGTGTTGGAAGAAAAACTTCATACAGAAAATTTCAAGTTACTGCCAGATGGGACAATTCGCCTGTACGATTATCTTGATGATTTGGAAAAAGTCGCGGCTGTTTTGTCGGATGCGCATATCCTCGTTACAGGGCTTTCTGTATCCGGCGATACACTGGAAGATTACTTTTTAAGCAAGATAGGAGGTTCAGAAAATGTTAAATCTCCTAAATACTGAGTTTTATAAACTGTTTCATAGCCGGTACTTTTGGGGGATTGTGGCATTTAATCTTTTTTTGAGCAGTGTGCTGCTGTTAGACAGTATTGGAGAAACATCCAGTCTATTCTTTGCATCGTTATATAATGTGCCTATTTTCTTTTTTCTGGCAATCGTCTTTTCTGCGTTGTTTGTTGGAAATGACTTTGGACAAAGAACGCTGCAATCATATATCTTTGCAGGCCATAACCGAGGACAGATATTACTTGCAAAACTGGTCGCCTATCAAATAGCCTGCATGACGATTTTAGCTTTACCATTACTGGTACATGGATTGATTGGAGGGATTTGCTTCAAAGAAAGCTTCGTGAGTGTTAGCGGCAATCTCTATACCGTTTTGGCAGTTTTGGTTTCTTTATTTGCAATGTGCCTGTTACCGTTTTTCTTTGCTTTTCTGTTTCGTGATATAGGAAAAACTTTAGCTGTCCCGATGGTTCTCTTTTTCCTGATGATATTCTTGATGAATGGAGATCAGGCACTCTTTATTTCGCGAATATTGCCAATGGGACAGCTCCGACTGATTGCATTACAGCAATTTACCCCATCTATGGTGCAATTTGTTTTCACAGATTTTTTGTGGATATTCATTTTATATTTTGGCGCTTATTTGGGATTTAGGCGTTCTAACTTGAAGTGACAGGGAGGTATCGAAATGAGTAATCTATTAAAAATGGAAAGATACCAATTATCACATAATTTCTTGTATTGGTGTGGCATGGTCGGCATCTTTCTAATTGGCTTTTTTACGGCAGAAACTTATGTCCCGGAAGTTATGGGGACAACCGGCGGGGCTGCTACTTCCCTTGCGGATATTTTCAACGGAATGGTTTATGACTCTACATTTCTTCTCATTCTGATGTCCAGTATTTTAGCTTTGATTTTAGGACAGGAGTTTTCTTACCGGACAGTAGATCTTGAAATAACTGCGGGCCATTCCAGAAAATCAATCTTCATTTCAAAGGTAATCACATATTTGATTGCCTTTAACGTCATGGCTCTTGTTTATCCCATTGCCGGGTGTATAAGAGAATTTTTCAGATTTGGATTTATTGATGGAGGGAACTTTATTTATCAGGCTACTAAGGCGGTTCTATACTCTTTACTTTTGAACAGTGCTACTTTTTTCATTGCAATCTGGATTTGCTTTTCACTGCGTAATTCTGCAAAAGCGATTGCTGTTACAGCCGTTACGACGTTTGTACTTAGTCTTTATCTGGGTTTTGGAATGATGTTGAAATTTCCAGTAGCTTTTTTGCCAACTTATCAAATAAGGGAGGCAGTTACCAGCATAGCAATCTTCCAACCATTCCCGATTTTGATTGGAATTGTTTGGGTCGTTGCGCTGTTGATTTTATCATGGTGCAGCTTTCGGAAATGTGAATTAAAGTAGATTTCAATTAGAAAACGGAAAGAGGGAGGTGTCTAAAATAGAGCTACTGCTATTGATTGTATTTTTGCTGTTGCTTATCTTGCTATTCAAATATCTACAAACAAAACGGCAAATCCGCAATCTATCAAAACAGATAGCTGAATTGGTAAATGGCAAATCCGAGAAAATGCTGGACATCTCTTTAATTGACAAAGATTTGGAACAACTGGCAGGAATACTAAACCAGTATAACGATAATCAAAGGCAGTTGATTGCCAGTACGCTACGCCACGAGAACTATCTGAAAGAGTCGATTGCAAATATTTCACATGACCTGCGGACACCATTGACCGTTATACTCGGACATTTACAGCTATTAAGAAAAGAAACTCTGACAGACAGGCAAGCACAGCGAATAGAAACCATTTTTCACAAAGCAGAAAGAATGAAAGAATTGGTACAGACTTTTTATGACCTGTCTATTTTGGATGCCGAGCAGATAACACCCCGGCGAGAAGATTTTAACCTGTCTAATTTGCTGATAAATCTTATTACAGAGAATGCTCCTGCATTGGAAGCAAAAAATTTATCCCCTGAAATTGATTTGCCGCCCCATTCTGTCTATCTCAATTCTGATTACAGTATGGTGGAAAGGATTTTACAAAATCTTTTGACAAATGCGATACGTTATTCATCCGGCGACATAAAAATGAGCTTAAAGCAGGCAAGGGAAAATAGGGCTATTTTCACGATTGAAAATCCGATTGATAGCAAAACCGAAATAAATCCCGCCCGCCTCTTTGAACGATTTTATACAGGGGACGCATCCAGACACAACAGTGGTACAGGAGTAGGACTTGCGGTTGTAAAGTTACTGACGGATAAACTGGGCGGAAATGTTTCTGCTGAAATTAAATCCAATGTATTGACTGTGACACTCGAAATACAATAATTTTTCATTCATCTGCCGGACGACGGCAAAAGAAAAAAAGCCGTCGTTCGACAGACACTACGGAGAAAAGAAATGGGGCGTGTCTATGTATGACAGCCAAACGGCGCTGATTGCGAACTATATCAATCCGATCATCGGTGATATGGAGGTACAGGCGGTTACGCCCCGTGCGGTTGATGGTTATATCCAGACCTTGCAGAAAACCAAGTCGGTGTCTACCAAGACCCGAAAGGCTGTTACCACCTATGTCAGTGACAAGACCATTGAAAAGATCATCAAGCTCCTGCGGTGTGCGTTTAAGCAGGCGGTACGCTGGGAAATCATTGCAAGAAATCCCTTTGACAATGTGATCCTCCCGAAAACGGAGTATGCGAAACGGGATATCTGGACGGCGGATATGATCCGTCTTGCCCTGGACAAATGCACGGACAGCAAGCTCTATGTAGCAATGAACCTTTCCTTTGCATGCTCTCTGCGTATGGGTGAAATCCTGGGGCTGACCTGGGAGAACGTCCATATTTCCGATGAAGATATTGCTGCGGATAATGCCTATGTCTACATCGACAAGGAACTGACACGGGCATCCAAACGGGCGATTGAAACGCTGGGTGAGAAGGATATCTACTACATCTTCACTCCGCTCATGCCGAACACCAGCACAAGAATTATTCTGAAAAAGCCGAAAACCGATTCCAGTATCCGTAAGGTGTGGCTGCCGAAAACGCTTGCCTACATCCTGCGGGAATGGAAGAAGTCCCAGGACGAGCTGAAAGGCTTTCTGGGCGACGAGTATCAGGACTTCAATCTGGTGGTGGCACTTCCCAATGGACGGCCCTGCGAGGATCGGATCATCCTCAAAGAGTTTGCAAAGCTCCGTGAGGACGCAGGGCTGCCGAAGGTGGTCTTTCATTCTCTCCGTCATTCCAGTACCACTTACAAACTGAAACTGAACCACGGCGATCTGAAAGCCACCCAGGGCGATACAGGCCATGCCGAGATCGACATGATAACCAGTATCTATGCTCACATTCTGGACGAGGATAGAAAGGTCAATGCTCAGAAATTTGAGACAGCCTTCTATGCCAAGCCTGATCTTCGCAATGTCCGTCCACCGGAGGAACCGGCAAAATCGGAGCCTGCGACCCTGGACCTTGAAAGCCTTGTGGAGCAGCTTCAGAAGTCGCCGGAGCTGGCAAGTGCGCTCGCAGCCCTGATAGCGGCGCAAGCCCCGGCAAAGTGATCCGAAAAATCGAATTAGCAAAACGCAGAATTTCCTTAGCAAATTTCTGAAAAGCGTTCGAGCCTTCGCAAAACCAAGACTGACCGTGTCGATGCGCGAACCATTGCAGCTATGCTCTTGTCTGATGTGGACCTCAAGTCCTACACAGACACAGCATACCACAACGAGGAGTTAAAGTCACTCACAAGATACCGGTTTGACAAAGTCCGCGAGAGAGCGAAGCTGAAGCAGTCCGTTTCTCGGTTGGTCACAATTCTGTTCCCAGAGCTTGAAAAGTTGGTGCCGACATTGCACATGGCGTCAGTTTACGCACTTCTCAGCGAGTTTCCTGGCGCCAAACAGGTTGCCGAAGCGCACCTGACGCATTTGAAAGCCGTCTTACACGACGCCTCCAAAGGCCGCTACGGGCGAGACATGGCAGTAACACTTCGGGATGCCGCCAGATGTTCTGTCGGCTCTGTCATGCCGGCCAAGTCCCTAGAACTGCGGCATACGATTCGCCTGATCCGCGAACTGGATTCCGAAATTCAGGACATTGAAGCTGCCATCCAGACGATGATAGAGGAAATCGCTTCTCCCATTACTACCATTCCGGGCATCGGCGTTCGGATGGGCGCAATGATTCTGGCTGAGATTGGGGACTTCTCCCGGTTCGATTCACCGGACAAAATCCTTGCCTACGCCGGGATGTCGCCATCTACCTACCAATCTGGGCAGATGTCACTCACAGGCGCATATTCCCACATGGAAAAACGAGGTTCCCGATACCTGCGCTACGCTCTTTACAATGCCACGAAATACGTCTGCCATTGGGACCCAATCTTCTCTGCCTATCTTGCCAAGAAGCGGGCTGAGGGCAAGCACTACAATGTTGCGCTCTCCCATGCGGCCAAGAAGTTGGTTCGGTTGATTTATGCCTTAGAGAAGTCCAGGCTACCCTACAGCAGCGCTGCATAAGTCCTTTATTCTCATAGGCTCAAGCAGGCGTCCAACAGGGCGTCAGCTTTGTTATACTCTTTTTTGACCGCCTACATTTTCCTCACCTTTCCACTCATTTCGGCTTGACTTTTAATAGTTAGTCTTTCACAAAAAAATAAGCAGCCACACACCGTAGTGCATGACTGCTATGTAAAAAGTTCGGAAAGGATTTTTGCAACCTGATACAATTTTCTGTTCTACAATCTCCGTCATAATAAAAATATCTCCATCATTTCAAAAGAGAATGACGGAGATATTTCACCTTGCTTATTCTTGTAGCAACCAATCGGCTATATCGTGAATTTCGATTCCTTCATAGCTATATTGGGGATGTTTGGTTCTGGCAATAATCATTTTCGGATAAGCGTCTCGAATCTGAAGCAGAGGAGAGCATTCTCTCTCAAATGTTTCCTGCCCGGAAATGTTGTCGCTGACCTGAATATAAATCTTTTCGCTACCTCTCTGAGCAACAAAGTCGATTTCCTTTTGATAGAGCTTGCCGACATAGACATCATATCCACGGCGAAGAAGCTCGATACAAACAACGTTTTCATATACTCTGCCATAGTCTATATTTCTGCTTCCCAGTATTGCATATCGAATACCGCTGTCACACAAATAGAACTTTTCAGAGCTTTCAAGGTATTTCTTACCTCGGATGTCATATCTCTTAATATCATAAAATACAAAAGCATTGCACAAATACTTAATGTACTTGCCGACGGTTACATGATTGGTTGGAGTCTCATTTGCTGTCAGTAGCTGACTGACCTTATTCGGAGAAGTCAGGTTGCTGATATTATCCATAAGGAACTCGCTCAGACGTTGTAAAACCAAAGTGTCCGGGAGAGTATATTTCTGTACCAAATCCCTTGTAACAATCGTTTCGTAGACCTCTTTGATATAGTTTGTTCTGTCTTTTTCGGTTCTATAAGCATAGGAACCTGCTAAACCGCCCTTGATAGCGTACTCATCAAAGAGCTTATCTTTGTCACTAATATCATCATAATACTGGCAATATTCCTGGAAGCTGAAAGGAAACACATGAATTTCAATATAGCGTCCGGTAAACAGAGTTGCCAGATCTGCACTCAACAGGAAAGCATTAGAGCCTGTTACATAGATGTCGTATTTTCCCTTAGAGTACAGGCTATTGATTGCCAACTCAAACTTGGGACACATCTGAACCTCGTCTACAAACAGGTAGTTCGTTTTTCCTTCCTGATAATGTTCTTCCACATAGGCGTGTAAGGCATGGTATTCCTTGATTTCTTCATACGCCAAATCCATGAAGTCGATGAAGATAATATTGATGTTTTCAAAATTGCTTTTCAGATACGCAATATACGCCTGCATCAATTTGGACTTACCAGATCGACGAATGCCCGTGATGATCTTGATGTCAGGAGTACCATTCAGTTCAATGATTCTATCGAGATATTTTGCTCTCGTGATTGTTTTCATATAGTCACCCGCTTTCAAAAATTGAAGTTTTTTCATTTCTCGAAACCGCTTCGCTGTACTTATTATACTGTCTGCTAATAGTATATGCAAGATGTCACTTTCAAAAACGCAAATTTTTTTATTTTTTGAAAGCGGAAACTATGTAAAGGCAACCCGAAGGCTGCCCCAGGCATCAAGCCTATCCTGTTTACACAGGTTCATTATCATCTTCATCGACGGAGCTATCTTCATCGTCGTCCTCAAACTCCGGATCGTACCCATAGTCCTCGTCATCGTCCACATAATCAGCATCTGGGTCAGGCTTTGCCGCTTCCTGTGCCTTCTTCTTTTCCTGGACTTTCTTAAATACGAAGAATCCACCACCACAGGCAAGCACAATCAGAGTAAGAATCGCCGGGAGCATATTTGTGGATTTCGGCTTTTCCTCCGGTGTCGGTTCTGTAATTTCAGGAACTGTTTCAACTACTTCCGGCTTTGTTTCCTCAACCGGCTTGGTGAACTCTGCAACTTCTTCCTCGTCCATCAGCTTGAGCAGGTCGGCTTCATCCACCTGATTCAGAAAATGCACGGTTTCCTCGCCCTTATCATCACGGTCAATGATGATATAGAAGTAGTTTCCGTTTTTGGTTACAGCGGTAATGAACTGCTTTCCGCTTTTCGTAGGCGAGCCAGCGTCATCAACCAAAGTCAGATTGCCGTCGGGAGTAAGCGGTAGCATCGGCTCCTCCGGCTCTGTTTCGGGAACTTTTTCTTCGACCGCAGGTTCTTCAGTCGCTACGCTTTCATCTACATAGGCAAATGCCGTTGTAGAAAACACGCCAAAACACATTGCACACGCCAGCAATGCGGCTCCAATTTTCTTAAATCTCATTCTGCGTTTCCTCCTCATTCATAGTATTGATCGTATCAGGCTTCGGAGCCATATCCGCAGCAAACATACGGAGCAGCTCGGAAAGCTGTTCGGGATTCAGGTTCGCAGCATGAACCATCTCATGGATTTCGGAATTTTCCTCCTCACGGTATCTGCGTTCCAGGTCTTTCACCTTAGCATCCCATTCTGCCCGTTTCTTACGGGCTTTTTCAAGGTCTGCACCTATTCTGTCTAACTTGGCACTCAATCGCCATCCCTCCTTTAGTTTCTGATTCTGCCGAAGCAGTAAAAATGCTGTTGCCAGTAATTCGATTCGATAGAAGCGTAGGAAATGGGGTTTCCGCAGTGGATCATCATACCATTGCCAACATAGATACCAACGTGTGATGCACCGGAGGTATCATAAGTGCCTTGGAAGAAAATCAAATCTCCCGGTTTGGCAGAGCTTTTCGGGATAATGTCGCATACGCCCATCAAACCGTTTGCGGTCAAACGACCAACACTCCAACCGTTTCCGCAGTGATTGATTACATAGGAAACAAATCCGGAGCAGTCAAAGGAGGTAGACGGGCTGCTGCCGCCCCACACATACGGGTATCCCAGATATTTTTCAGCTTCCCGAATCATATTGGCAAATCTTGTGTCTGTCAGCGCTTCGCCCGGAATATCATAATCGGTGTACTCGCCGCCAGGGGTGGCGTAAATGTCATTTCCGAAAATATCCGGTCTGTTGCCCCTTGTCTGAAGCAAAATTCTATATCGCTCCATATCATCTTCCGACAAGCCGGAATTTGAAATCACACTGTTCAAGCCCTTATTTCTGAGCTTCACATTCAGAATATAATATTCGTAATCTTCTTCCTCTGTTGTTGTCTCTCCCGTTTCGGGATCAGTAGAAGATGTTGTTCGTGTACGAATCTCTACTACTTCCGTCAGGGTCAGCTCATATTGTTGCTCAAATAGCCATTGCAGGGTAGCCTGCACCTCATCTCTGGTGTAATCCTCAAACTTCACCGTCAAATACGCCGCCAGCTCATAAGGATTGTGGTTGATTTCATCAAGGTCATACCGGTACTCGTCATATCCGCTATGAGTACGCTCGATATTATTGATTTTATTGCGGAGCGCAGCTTCCAAAGCCTTGTAATCATTGTCCGCACCAATAATATCTTCCTCTTTTGCAGTAAAAGAAGTTCCCAGAATGATCTGTGTGCCGCCTTGGAACATAGCCGAACAAGACGAGAACATCCCTGAGAGTATCATAAAAAGCAGTCCGGCAATCAAAACAAACAGAATCGTTTTAGAGTGTGTGGTGCAGAACTCCGTTACTCTTTCTGTGATGTTCTTGGCTCCCTGAGCTGCTTTGCCCGTTGCCTTGCCTGCACCCTTAGATGCAGAAGCCGTTGTCGAAGCGGTATTCTTACCGGCTTTGGCGGCAGCATATTCTTTCTTGATTGCCCTTTTCTGTTGCCAACGGGAAAAGGGATTGGAACCGGCATCGGGGTTGTCCTTTTTGAACTTCTCATACAGGGCATTTACATTTGCTTTATCTGACTTCTCAACCAGCTTTTCCGCCTTGTCGTAGGCTTTCAGCTTGTGACTGTAAACGGCATGATCGACGGTATAGACAGTGGATTCAACAGCCTTGGTCGTTTCCTGCACAGCCTGAACGCCGATATTATCATCCTCATATTCTGACACCGCCCGATGTGCTTTGGATGTGAGCGTGACTGCGGCACCACGGCTTGCCATGTGCTTTGCCACAGATGGGCGCTCGATTTCCGTAAACTCCGCTTTTTCAAAACGGAGCTTTGCTTTACGGGAACCGGCTGCATCTGTTTCCAGCTTTAGCTTCGGCTTTGCCTTTTTAGAAGCCAATTTGTCTGCCGCTTTTTCAGCCCTATCAACCGCCTTATCTGCACGGTCGGCAGCTTTCTTCACATGAGAATCTGCAAGGTCATCTTCGGTAAAACGGAGTCGTGTAGGTCTTTTCGCCATACATTACGCCTCCTTTTCCTGTGCCACCTCGTTTAACTTCGTGGTCATAATGCGATACAGTTCCAGATCTGTCGGGAATCGGTCAATGAACGGCAGAATCACATTGCCATAGAACAGAAGTCCTTCGCCCTCACCGGAGTTGGTTACATAGGACAGCTGATGCGGCGAAATGTTCAACCGCTGTGCCAGAATACTTCGGTCATCGCTTGCCTGATTCAGCATATAGATGAAATCAGAGTTTTCGAGGATGTTGGCAATCTCCGGGGAACGAAGCAGGTCTTTGACATTCTGAGTAATACCGGTCGGCAAGCCGCCCCATTTACGGAATCGCTTCCAGATTTCTACGGAATAGGTTGCCGTCTGTTCTTCCTTCAGAAGCAGATGGAACTCGTCAATATAATATCTGGTCGATTTACCGGCAGAACGGTTGGCAGTTACACGCCCCCAGACCTGATCCTGAACGATCAGCATACCGATTTTTTTCAGCTGATTGCCCAGCTCCTTAATGTCGAAGCACACCAGACGATTCTGAATATCCACATTGGTTCTGTTGTTAAACAGTTTCAGAGAACCCTTAACATAGATTTCCAAGGCGGTCGCTACATGGTGGGCTTCCTTTTCGTCCTGTTTCAGAAGGGCATCATACAAATCCTCAAGGATCGGCATATTCTCAGGGGCAGGATTGTCGAAATATCTCTGGTAAATCTGATGCACACAACGGTCGATAACCGTCTTTTCGATAGGCTGCAAGCCATCCTTACTGCCCATAATCAACTCACAGAGGGACAGGATAAAATCAGCTTTCAGTGCTACCGGGTTGTCATCCTCAGAGTAGTTCAGGTTGATGTCCATAGGGTTGATATAGTTGGTACTGGAGGAGCTGATTTTTACCACCTGACCATTGAACTTGTGAACCAGAGCCGCATATTCCGCTTCGGGGTCGCAGATGATAATATCGTCATCCGTAACCAGGAACGCATTGGTGATTTCACGCTTTGCGGAAAAGGATTTACCGGAACCGGGAGTACCCAGAATCAGTCCGTTGGGGTTCTTGAGCTTCTTTCTGTCCACCATGATAAGGTTGTTCGACAGAGCATTCAGCCCGTAATAGAGCGTTTCTCCACCATTCTGGAACAGCTCCTGCGTGGTGAAAGGCACAAAAATAGCCGTGGAACTGGTAGTCAGGCCACGACGAATCTCAATCAGGTTTTGTGCCAAAGGCAGGCTGCTCATCAGTCCGGATTCCTGCTGAAAATCCAAACGACGCAGATTGCAGTTATGCTTCTGGGCGATGCTCTGTGCCTGGAACACATTGTTCTCCAGTTCCTGCTCGGTGCGCCCGGTGTTCAGCACCAGAAATGTCACCATGAACATTCGCTCATTCTGGCTCTGCAATTCTTTCAGAAGTGACTTCGCATCTTTACCATAGGTAGCAAGGTCAGATGGGATAATGTCCATGTCATAGCCAGAACGCACAGCCTTTTTCTGTTCCTCGATTTTGGAACGGTCAAGCTCGGTGATGATTCTCTTGATGGTCTTAATCGCCGCAGTCTGGTCAACCGACTGGATGTGCATGGTCACGATCTGCGTGGATTCCATATCCAGAAAATCCGCCAGCATACGATCAGACAGGTCTGATGCCGTAATTGCCAGATAAGACATCGAACCGAAGATACTGCCCATCTGGAAGGTGCGGTTGGTCTTAAAGGCAAACGCCGTCGGAGCAATGAAGTCCTTTACGGACAGCCCGGATTCCACAAGATACTTCCAATCGAAGAAGAACTTATCATTATCACCCATGTGGAACATAGAGTGCATCAGATGCAGCCGCTCTTTGCCGTTCATGGTAGTGGCAATGACACCCAAACGCCGAAAGTTATTGAGCAGATCGTTTTCGATATGGTTGAGTCTCGGCTTTGCCTGCCGCATGGATTCGGCTTCAATGCCGAATGTCAGGTACTTGGTTTTGGTCAAGCCGTTGTTGCCCTGCGCCAACTGCTTTTTCAGCATCTGGCTATACTCGGCACGGACGGGATTGAAGCTGTCCTTCTTGAACGGGATACGGATACTCTTTTCAAAGCTTTCAGCATCGGTACTCAGGTTCATAAAGGAAAGCTCAAAGTGAATGGAGCTGTCAAAGAAATTCAGGAAACTGCACCACTCATCGAAGATGGCAGTCTTATCTTCCTGCTGTGCCAGCTGATAGTTGATGTCCTGAAACTGAATGGTCTTGGTGTAATAACTGTCAGTGACACGGCAGATGCCATCCGGGAACATTCTCTGAAAGGGAATGGACTGCTGTGCAGTCTGCGGAATACCGTTGTCCTTCTTTGCCCGTTCCACAACAGCTTTAATTTCTCGCTGCTGCTTCCGATTCAGATTTGCAGGCATTTTGATGTTTCTTGCCTGTGGCTTCTTTTTGAAAAACAATTCGTTCAACCTCCTTTTCCAGTTTGTACTGACGCATCAAAGCGTCATAATAGTTGTCCGTCTGATAAGGGCGAACCTTGGGACGAACGAATTTGGTCTGAATGAAGTGTTCTACAACCACTTCCAACGGCTGACTATCCTTTTCATACATTGCCAGAAAGAACAACGGTAACATGACGATCATCATGGACAGTGCTGCAAGGCTCACATTTCCGGTTGCTTTGACCAGAAAGAAAATCGGCACTCCGATGAGCGCCGCCGCACCAAAGCAAAGTAACTGCCGTTTCGTCAGATTGAAGAACACTTTTGTTTTTACCCTCGTCAGGTCACGAGGTACGGGAATATACGCTGCCAAACAATTTCCTCCTTCCCTTAGTGAGCGCTGAATACACCCTTCGCAAGCGAACCAGTCTTAAACAGGGTGAAGCACAAAAGGACGGTGTAGCCCATAACACCCCAGATAGAACCGATGATGTCATCACTGAATGCGATAGACTGAATCAGCACCGCATAAATGCCCACGCAGATCATAATCAGGAATCCCTGGAATCCGATTGCAAACAGCGAACGCAGATAATTCTGTCCGATATTGCTCTGTTCTCTGTTTCCAAAAGTGGAAAGCGGAATCGGGGCAAGGCTGACCATCAGATAAATTTCAATCATTCGACCGTAGACGATCACAAAGATGATGATTGCCAAAGCGGACATCGTGACCTGCACGATAAAGGATTGCAGGAACAAGCCGAGCAAAGGACCCAAATCCATTGCCATCAGCGTTTCTTCCATTGTTTCCAATGCCGAAGCATCTATGGCAGTATTTCCGGATATGATACCGGCGCTTGCGTTTATAACGTGCTGTGTCACATCAAACACAGCCATCGTGATATTGAATGTGTTTGTGATTAACATGACCGCAACAAAAGTCTTGAACACCCATTTGAAGAAGATCCAGGTTTCAAAATTTGCCAGATTGTTGTGGTCAATAATCATCTGAATTAGCTCATAACAGGCAATGAAGGTCAGAATCAAGCCTGCGATTGGGATAATCACTGACTCGGAGATGTTTCGTACCATGGCAAAGACACCCGGCGAAAAATTCGCCGGGGTCATGCCAACGGAGGTTGCTATCTCGCCAACCTGGTTGTTGACGGACTCAAACATCCCCGACAGATTTCCCATAATAGCTGAAACGAGCATTTCTTTCAGCCAGTCTGTGATCTGTTGGAGTATGCTGTCCAAAGGCGATTACCTCCTTGTTTTGTGATTAACCGAACAGTCCGGAGAGCAGAGGTACAAGGGTGGTGCCGATGAGGGCAACACCGCCGCCAGCCATGAGCTGCTTCATGCCCTGGGACTTTACTGATGTGCGATAAAGAAGTAATAGAAGTGTAAAAAATTTTGCCGTTCCTATCCGGCACTTAGCTCTTGTGTCGGATAGGTCGGGCGGTTATTCGGGCAAGTCCACCTTGCCAACAAAAGAATAATAAATCTCAATGTCCTGTCTGCGGGTCTTGTTCTCGTCATAGCTGCACTCATGTACAACGATTTTCTCTACAAACTCCCGCAGCAGAGTAGGGGTAAGTTCTTCAAAGCTGGTATGCCGCCGAACAACATTCATAAACTTTTCTGCGTTCACGGTGGCTTCCTGTGCTTTGGAAAGCTCCGCTTGGATAGCGGCGGCTTTTTCTTTCAGTTCCCGTTGCTCTGCTTCATAGTCTGCCGACAGCTCTGTGAAACGCTCGTCTGATATGCGCCCGGTCACGCTGTCCTCATACAGCCGCTTGAAGATAGCGGATAACTCGGCTATGCGTTTCTCGGCGGCTTCCAGTTCCTTTTTCTTGGCGGCGTTCCTGCGCTTGCCCCCGTCCTCGTTCTGCTCAATCAAGAGCTTTATAAACCGGGCTTCATGCTTTGCCGCATAGCTGGTCACTTTCCGCAGATTGGATAGTACACCAGCGGTCAAGAGGTCGGTGCGGATAAAGTGCGCTGTACAGTCATGGGTGCGTTTCT
Organism: Oscillospiraceae bacterium; assembly: GCA_025758045.1. NCBI lineage: Bacteria > Bacillati > Bacillota > Clostridia > Eubacteriales > Oscillospiraceae > Oscillospiraceae bacterium. Next base: position 3,142,236 of record CP107208.1, read on the forward strand.
TGTAGTTGCCGCAGATATAACAGTCCTGCTTGCGCTTGTCCGTCTGGTATCGCTGCTGATACATCACACTGCCGCAGTCTGCACAGAACAGTATGCCGGAGAACAAGCCCACTTCATCATAGCGGTTGGGGCGTTTGCGCTGCTTGCGAAGCTCCTGCACCCGTTCCCATGTTTGGGTGTCTATGATAGGCTCGTGGTGGTTCTCGAATATCGCTTGCTTTTCCTCCGGGTTTTCTACGCTGTGCTTGACTTTATAAGAGAGTTTTTCCGTCTTGAAGTTTACCAGGCAGCCCGTGTATTCCCGGTTTTCAAGGATATGCACAACGGTATTGGTTGCCCACTTGCACTCATAGCCGGGGTGGTAGCGGCGAGTGCTGCCCGTCCTGCGGTATTCCAGCGTCCCCGGCGTGGGGATTTGCTGCTCTGTGAGCATACGGGCTATCTTGGTCGGACCATTCCCGGCAAGGCAGAAATTGTATATCTGCTTGACTACGGGTGCAGCTTCCTCGTCAATGATGAAATTTTCGTCCTCGTCCATGAGGTAGCCATACACAGGCTTGCTTGTGATAGGCTTGCCACTCATGCCTTTTGAGCGTTTCACTGCTTTGATTTTCTTGCTCGTATCTCTCACCAGCCATTCGTTAAAGATATTCCGCAGCGGGGCAAAATCATTGTCGCCCTGTGCGCTGTCCACTCCGTCATTGATAGCGATGAAGCGGACACCTTTCTGTGGGAAAATCATTTCCGTGTACATTCCCACTTGCAGGTAGTTTCGCCCTAACCTCGACATATCCTTTACGATAACTGTCCCGACTTTTCCGGCTTCAATGTCCGCAAGCATGGCTTGAAAACCGGGTCTTTGAAAGTTCGCACCAGAATAACCGTCGTCCGTGTACCAGCGCAGATTGGAAAAGCCGTTCTGCTTTGCATAGGTTTCAAGGATACGCTTCTGATTGGAAATGGAATTGCTCTCGCCTTGCAGCTCGTCCTCATGGGAAAGTCTTGGGTAAAGGGCGGTAATTGGTTGTTGGTTGGTCTGTCTTAACATAAAATCCTCCGTTTCCGACAGCCAGCCCCACTATTCCGTACCTTGATTGTACCACATGGGGCGGCTGTCTGTATAGCGGCAAAAGCGTCAAATCTGCTTCTTTATGGTCGGTCAAATCGCCGTTTTTTGTGTAGTAGCTTCCGCTTCCAGCACTTTCATCATCTTGTCGGCTGCGGTGTCGGTTGCGCCCTGCTTGAAGAAGCCGGAAACGGTAAGGACGGAGTTGCCCATGCGGATTTCCGTTACACAGTCCGGGCGGCGGTCTGTTTTGGTGGTGCTTGTCTGTTTGGTTTCTGTCATAGGCTCTCCTTTCGCTGCTTCATCAGTTGCTTTAATCGTTCCAGCTTTTCCTGTGCGGTTTCCTTTCGGAAGTTGCTGCCCGTGAAGCGGACGGGGGCGCACATGGAAGTCAGCCTGTCATAGATACGGGCGTGGGGCGTGTCCTGCGGGTGCTGCAATTCCTCCAGCGTGAGGTTGGTCGTGGCGATCAGCGGCTTGCCGCTTCGGTAACGGCTGTCAATCACGCTATAAACCTGTTCCAGCCCGTATTCTGTCCCTCGCTCCATACCGAAATCATCAAGTATCAGCAGGGGGTAGCTGCAAAGGCGGGAATTATACTCATTCCTGCCCTCAAAGCTGGCGGCAAGGTCATTGAGTATTGTTGCAAAGTTTGTCATGCAGACGGCAACCTCTTTCTCCATAAGGGCGTTGGCGATACAGGCGGCAAGGTAGCTTTTTCCTGTCCCCACGCCGCCCCAGAACAGGTAGCCGATATTTTCAGCCTGCATGGTTTCCCAGCTCTCCACATAAAAACGGGCGGTTGCGGTCTGCGGGTTTCTGCCGTTGTCATGCTCAAATGTCCAGTTCCGCATAGCAGGGTCGGTAAAGCCCCGGCGTTTCAAGTCCTCCACTGTTTCAAGGTGCTTCTGTCGGCTTTCAGCGGCTTCCCGTTTTTCACGGGCTGCCCGCTGGCAGTCGCACTCTGTCGGGTGTCGGTCATGCCCTAACCATTGGGCGGTTTCTTTTGAAAAATAGGCTTCTTTTGGCGTATGGCACTTGCCGCAGTATAAAAGCCCGTCCTCGCCTGTGTAGTCCTCCGCTTCGGCGGTAGTGGCTGTAATGTCCGTAATCATAGCTTCAATCTCGTTTTTCATAAGCTCTCGCCCTCCTTGCATGAATAATCGGGTATGCCCTGTTTCGGGGCAGCCTTGCCTTTGGCAGCGTCCTCCTGCGCCCACTTGTAAATGGTGGCTGCATGGCTGTGGTACTGCTTCCCGGTGGAAGCGATATGGCAGGAAAGCCGGTCAATATAATACTCCCATTTGTCGGGCAGTTCCGCTTTCAGCTCGTCCAGTTCCGTATCGGAAAGAAAAACATTGTTGTATCTGCCATAAGCGGCGGGGGCTTGTCCCGTTTCTAACTCTCTCTCTTTTTCTATCTCTATATCTATCTCTTTCTTTATCTCTATCTCTGGTGGACGAATGTCGGACAAATGTCCGCCGTTTGTCCGGGGTGGTGGCAAAGCCTTGTTTGCAAGCCTTGCCGCCCGTTTTCGCTCGGCTTCGGTAGAGGACTGTCCTATCATCAACTCAATGTCGGTCATATAGAAAGCCCCGCTGTCAAGCTGCTCCACAAGCCCCAACTGCCGGAAAATCTCCAAAGCCCTCTCAACCGTTCCTATCTGGTGGCGGGTCAGTGTCGCTATCATCTGCGCTGTGTAGGGGATATGCTCGTCAAGCTGCAATTTACCGCCGTTTTTCAGCGATTTTAAGTACAGCTTCAAGAGGATATTGGAGTATAAAATCCCGTCTTTCATATCTTCCAGCAGCACAATGGAGTCGCTGTCAAAAAAGTTCTCTTTCAGCTTGAGGTAGTAATACTTGCGGTTATCTGCCATTGTCACTGTCCTCCTTTTTCCGGCGTTTGGAGTAGTAGTGGGGGCAGAGTATGATAATCGCCCGGAAGCTCTGCTTGCAGCTATGGGTACAGCCCCGGCAGAGGTCATTGTATGTGATACGGTCGCAGGTGGAATTCCCGACTTTCACTTGCCGCAGGAAAAAAGACCATTCCAGCCGCCGTTTCTTGCTCATTCTTGGCATGGGTGCGCTCCTTTCTGCCGTTTCCGCTGGTGTGGCGGTATCGGCGGTAATTCTGTATCATCTCGGTATCATTTTCGGGGTTTTTCTGCCCTATAAGCCCGTTAAAAAATCCTTTGGTATTTGCGGATAGGGTACGGGGCAGCCCCCTTGTTCTGTATAGGTTCGGGTACATTTTGGGGCGGTTTTTATCGTTCCTGTTCCTGCCTTTTCACAGGCTTGCGCTCCCGGTGTAAAATCTGGTCGATATTGCCCTTGACAGTCTGTAAGCGGCGGTATTCCTCCCGTTTTGCCCGGTAATCGTTGTAGCCGCTGTTTTTCTCTTGGATAAGGGTTTCAATCTCTGCTTGCAGGGCTTTATAGCTCGGCAGCTTGGAAATGCCGTTCTCCCTGAAATAGCGGGCGGCTGCGTCTGCTATGATAAAGTCGCTTTCGTACTTCTGACGGTAGGCTGCTTTTGCTTTGGCGTTTTTCTGCTGTTTCAGCCCGTCCCGGACAGGGCGGGTCTTGGAATAGGCAAGCACCTGTCGTTGCAGCTCCTTTTTCCCGTTCAGCGTCTTTTCCACCTGCTTCAGCTCTGCAAGGCTTTCCTGCATGGCGGCATAGGCGGCAGAACAGGCTTCGTCCAGTTCCTCCGGGGAAGAAAAGCCGTACTGCTGGTAGGCAGTAACGGTAGCCGCCATCTGCTTTAGGTTGTGCTTTGCCGCCCAGCGGTCATAACCCACGCCCTTGCCCTCGGCTCGCTTGGCTTCCCGGTCAACCATGCGCTGCAAGATGTTGTCTGCCGGGGTGGTTTTTGCGGCTTTTTCCTCCTGCAAGCGTCCCTTTTGGGTGTGTGGGTATTCCGGTATGGCTTTGGTCTGTTCGGCGGCTCTGTGGGCGTTCTGCGTAAGCAGGGCAAGGACAGCAGCCTTGTCAAAATCGTCCCCCAGCTTCCGGGCTGTGATAGGCTTCGTCCTGTCCGGCGTGAGGTAGGAAAGCCGCCCCCGGCTCTCCTTGACGGTCACACCCTCCTGCAGCAAAAGGGAAGAAAACTCGTCAAAGCTGGCAGCTTGGGAAAGTGCCTGCCGTATCGTCCGGCGCAGCTTCGCCTTGTCCGTTTCAAACTTGGTGGGCTTGGTCGGCTGTCCTGCGGCTTCTCTGGCGGCGTTCTCTTTATCAAGGGCAAGCTGCCCTTTCTTTGCCGCCCAGTATTCCCGTTCGGTTATCCGTTCCTTGCTGCCGTTCAAGAGGTCGATTTGGTAAAGCCCCTCCCGGTGGCACATCTCCATGACTTCACTCTTGAAATATTCCATAGCGGCATTGGTACAGCGGTGCTTGCAGCCCTCCCTTGTGTCGGCTGGTCTGTCCATGTAGGGCAGAAGCGGGACTTCGTAAATCCGCAGGGAGTTGATGACGATATGCACATGGATATTCCCGCTGTGGTTATGCCCGTCCGGGTGGGTGCAGATTAGGGCTTGGTGTCCGGGGAAATGTGCCTTGCAGAACTGTTCCCCCAGTTCCTGCGCCCGGTCTGTGGTCAAGCCGTTGTCTGTCCCGTCCCGTGGGTCAAAGCTGATGATATAGTGGTGGCTTTTCACATCTTCCCGTTTTTGGTTTTTCTCATAGCGGAGATTAGCCCGCATACAGGCAACAGCGAAATCCTCGCCCCCGCAGTTAAGGGAAGAAATGTCCTCGTCAAGCTGGAGCCGCCCGCCATGTTTCAGCGATTTCAGGTACAGCTTAAGCAGAATGTTGGAATACAGCACGCCGTCCTGCATACTTTCCAGCAGCACGATGGAATCATCGTCAAAATAGTTTTCTTTGAGTTTCAGATAATAATATTTTCGATTGTCTGACATAGGGTTCCTCCTTGGGGGTTCTCTTGGGATTCTGTACGCATTTTAAGGCTATTTTAGGGGTCAGAGGATAAATCTATCAGACTGCCTTTGACACCCTCGAAAAAAGCCTTGATTTACAAGGGTTTTTCAGCCCCTAAAGCGTGACATTTCTCCCGTTGTTTCCGCTTGCGCTTTGCGGCGTTGATCCGCTTCATGCGTGCGGCACATTCCGGGCAGTATTTGGCCCTGTTAGAACCGGGGGTAAACAGCGCCCCGCATACGGCGCATTTCTTAGCATTTAGCCGGTGGAACAGCGCCGTTTCCAGTTCCTTATCCTGCGGCAATACCGCCGCCCGAAACCACCTGCACAACAGGGAGTAGGAAATAGACTGGACACAGACACATTCCTCCCCATCGTCCAGAGAGATACAGTTTCCGTCGATGTAGTTGCAGCACTCATGCACCAGTCTCCGCGCTCTGCGGTACTGGCGGTAATCCATGACAGGGATAGGTTCAGTCTTGTTGTTCTTCATAAATGATTTTTTTCATAAAGCCGGTAACCTCCTTGAATGAATTTATTGTTAAATATTCGTGCAAAGTATTGTTTTCTTCGTGCAAATGGCATATACTATAATTGCCAGCAGAAAGGGGTTGATCGTATGGCTGGAAATACCACAAACATCAGTATCCGCATGGACGCAGATTTGAAAGCGCAGGCGGACGCACTGTTTACTGAACTTGGCATGAACCTGACTACGGCGTTTAACATCTTTGTGCGCCAGTCGCTTCGTGAAGGCGGCATTCCCTTTGAGGTAAGGCTGGAACAGCCGAACAAAGAAACGGTTGCTGCCATGCTGGAAGCGGAAAGGATTGCAAAAGACCCGTCTGTAAAGGGCTACAATGACCTTGACGAGTTGTTTGCTGACCTGAAAAGATGAAAGAAACCAAATATACCGTCAAGTACACGACCAGTTTCAAAAAAGACTACAAACGAGCCATCAAGCGTGGCTTGAAGATCAAGCTGCTGGAGCAGGTCGTAGCATTGCTGGCAATGGGCGAGCCGCTGCCGGATAAAAACCGCGACCATGACCTGTCCGGCGATTGGGCAGGTCATCGGGAATGTCATATTCTCCCGGACTGGCTGCTTGTCTATCGCATAGAGGATGATGTTCTGGTGCTGACGCTGGCCCGCACCGGCACACACAGCGACTTGTTCGGCAAATAAACAGTCTGCCGCCGTATGGGGAAACCTGTACGGCGGTTTTTCTGTATGCAAAAGTATGTCGTGAAACGCGACGCACTTGACAGGGGTACGCCAAAACGCGGTAGCCTTTACCGCTCCGGCCCACGCTCGTGAGACTTGTCCCGTTCCTGTCGGGACAGCTGCTCGGCGGTTTTGCGGAGCCGTTCCACTGCTTTCAAATCCTCCCTCATGGATTTCATGGCAAGCGTGTCCGTCTGCTTTCCGGCGGTCAGCTGGTCGATTTCCCGCTGCCATGCCTTCGGGGTGATCCCCTCGCCGCTGGCTTTCAGTTCTTTCAGATACCGGGCTGCTGCATCATACAGGATCAGTTCCCGGCTGTGGCGCTGCTCAAACTGTTCCCACTTTTCCGGCTTTACTTTGGCAAGCTGCTTGTGGATGGACTTGTACTGGTTGTACTGTTCCCACATCTCCCCTCGTTCGGTAAGAGTGGCGATCCGGCGCTCAGCCTTGACGATCTTTCCCCGCAGGTCATAGTAACGGCTGTTCATATCATCGATTTTTTCATGAAGCTGCTGCATAGACTGGATGCCGTTTGCCTGTAAAAAGCTGAATAGTGCAGCGCTTTCCTGCAAAGCCCGGATTTTTCCGGTGCGGGTGCGGGGAGCATTCAACTGCTGCTGTGCCTCCCACAAAGCGGTCAAGCTGCTTTGCTGTGTTTGTGGTTTTTCCGCTTCGTCTTTCGACCAGCGATAAAGACGGGTAATGCGGGCTTTAATTTCTTTCAGCAGTTTGTTGTCGGCGGCGATCTGCCGGTTTACTTCTCCCTTGTCGGTGCGGATACCGCGCTTTTCCATTTGGCTGGCGGCTGGCCCCAGATGGACAGAGGGGATTTTATCAATGCCCTGCCGCTTGTAACTGCGGTGGTCAATACGCTCCGGTCTACCGGCAGATTCCAGTGCCCGGTTGGTGTAGGCTGCCCACGCTGCCCGCCAAATCTCCACATTTCCTTTATCGTTCCAGTCGGTCGTATCCTCCCGATGATTTTTCCAGCCGCCTTTCCCATCCGGGATACGCTGTCCGTTCTCGTCCAGATCGTATGCCTTGCGGCACTTTGCACCCCACTGCCCGTTTTCTTTCAAAGGCCGGAGCGTCAGCATGATATGGACATGAGGATTGCCGGTTCCCTTGTCATGGATAGCAAAGTCGGCGCACATTCCTTTGTCTACAAAGTTGTCCTTCACATAGGCACGCACAAGGGCAAGCTGTTGTTCGCCGGATAGTTCACGGGGCAGGGCTGCTTCGATCTCGCGGGCAAGCTGGCTGTCCCTTGCTTTCTCGATTTGCTCCACACTGTTCCAGAGGATAGAACGGTCTGCAAATTCTGGCGGGGCGTGGGCAGGCAGCATGATCTCCGCATGGACAATGCCGCCTTTCCGGGTGTAGTCGTGGGTCATTCCATCCCATTCATTTGTCAGCTTGGTTCCGCTGCGGTAAGCAGCTGCGGCAACGGCAGAACGGCCTGCGCTGCGCTTGATGATACTGACGGGGATATGACAGAAATCTATGGGGAACACCTCCTTTCAGTGAGGGGATAACAGGCTCTGTGGAGCCGGACAAACGCAAAGCGGGTGTTTGGCTGCGCAGAGCGCACAAGGGGTTTGGGGAGCGTAGCTTCCCATCGCGGACGAAGTACGCAACGCCCCCGGCAGGGCGCACAGCACCGGCAACGGTGTATAAGTGCGCCCTTGTAAACAAGGGACTTATGGCGTATCCCCGGATTTTGACAGGTTTGCAGTCAATTCCGCAGCCCCCGGAAGATGGGACAGGGCAATCAGAAAGGCTTTAACCTCTGCGCCGGAAAGGTCGGGAGCCAACGGGAAAATCCCCTCCAAAATGGCTCCGCGCTCAATCAGGCGGCGGGTGCGAACCCTGCGTTCTTCGTTCCGCTGCTTGTTCTCCAAAATCTTCTTTCGGTTTTCAAGCTGTCGGATTTCCTTCAGGACTTTCTCCCGTTCTTCTTTTTGGGGGTGGGCTGTAATTTTTTCGTTCATGTCATGCACCTCTTTTCTTTGGAAACGCTCATAGATTGACCGTCCATTTCTGACACGCAAAGTACCGGCGCAGCCTCCGCAGTGCAGCGTGGATGGATTTTCCCGCCTGTGATGGTGTGATACCCTCCATTGCGGCAATATCTTTCACTTTCATACCCAGCATATAGCGGGCATGGACACGGCGGGCCTGCATAGGCGGCAGGGAAAAAATGGCTTCATACAATCGCCGTATCAGTTCTTCGTATTCGGCTAATTCTTCTTTTTCTATCAAATGATCCTCCGGCGATGGCTGCGCCCAGCCGATTGCGGCATTTTCGATTCCGTCGTTACAATCGAGGGAGTAAAACGCCTTATACCGGAACATCTTGCGTTCTCTGGCGGCCTCGGCTCTCTTATCCAGAAGAAACGCTTCGACGATCTCATCGGACACCTCCACAAAAATGTCCTCTTTGCAAAATGGATAATATTGTTTGAGATTGATGGTCTGCATAGGCACGCCCTCACTCTGTTTGAAAAAGGTCATCATAGCAACGGCGCATATTCCGCAGCCCCCGGTGGATGGCAACGCTGACCTTACTGCTATGGATACCCTCTCTCCGGGAGATTTCCGGCTGCTTGATACCGTCAATATAGTAGGCGTGAACACGGCGGGCCTGTGTCGGAGTGGCATGAGCCAGAGCCGCAGGCAGAGCTGCAATCAGGTGCAGGCGGGTGGTCATTTCTTCTCGTTCCAGCAAAATATCTTCCGGCGATCTGCTGTGTTCCAGTGCGTAATTTTCCAGCCAGCTGTATGCGTCCAGAGAGTAGTAGGCGCGGTGGTAGACTTTCCGACGCTCATAGTTCTCCATCTCCCGCTGGGCCTGATACATCGCTGCCCATACCTCGTCCGTAACATCCACAAACTCGTCATGCCGGTAGTGGGGATACATCCACCGCAGATTGATTGTTTTCATAGGCTTACCTCCTGAAAATCGGAGAGGCGGGCAGCTTGTCCGCTGTCCGCCCCTCGCTGAGATAAGGGAAATGATCCCTTTCACTTGGTAGCCAGAAAACAGGTCATTCGTTAAGCCTGTTTTCAAAGAAATTTATAAATTTTTTTCTGACAGCCTCCACACTTTGATACACAGCCACTTTGGAGCAGCCGCACAGCACACCGATCTCTGCAAGGCTCAGTCCCTCAAGCGCATAGAGCAGGAACCGGCGGCGCTGAGCCTCGGTACAGGTGTCCAGAACCGCCATCAGCTCATGCAGCGTTTCCATGCGGCAAAGGTATTCTTCCGGCGTTTCGCCGTAGGCTCCTACACCCTCGGTGGTAATGATGTACTCGTCAAACTCCCGGCCATCCCAATGCCGCCGCTGTTCATGGAACAGGTTCTCCGTTTTGTGATCGGCCCTGTCAAGAAATTCATAGACTTCCAGCGTGACCTCCACGGCCACAGCTTGTCCGTTATAATTGATGGTAACTTCCATCTGCCTTTCCTCCATTCAGATTTTTTGGTAAATCTGAATGGGGCGGCGGGGAGCGGCACCGGGGATAAAGTTCGGGCCATGCTGACCCGATGTTCCGGCTCCACAGGGACAAAAAAGCGCCCGGACGGCATAAAGCCATACGAGCGTAATAGAGTATATTTTGCTGTTTAATTACATGGTATAGTGCATACTTCTGACCGCATTGCTCCGCTGCTGGGAACAGGCTTTTTTTAGCTGGTGCAGGTCATGGGTATTGTGAAAAAAGGCAAATATAGACACGGCGGCAATCCTCCTATATGCCGCCGTGGATTTACACGGTGTTAGGTCGTCGTTGGTTTAGGGTAGACGAAAAGAAACGGCGGCTCTGATCTTCTCAAAGTCGCCGCTTCATAGGCGCGTGGAAATGTGTCTGCTGTACGACGGCTTTTTTTCTTTTGCCGTCGTCCGGCAGAATGTTACTCCATATTCAATTCAATGCTTCCAGTGAAATTTTCACATTCAATGCCGATATAGTTTCCACCTTCAGGGAGTGTAATTGTATCACTATATGTTCCGGTTGTTTCAAGCAAAGTGACTTCTTCATCAGCTCCAGAAATCCAAAATACTTTTGCAGTTCCATCCGTAACCTCCAGCGCGCAGTCAATAGACAGATCCTTACCCGCTTCACGCTTTATGGAAGTTCCGCCGAACAAATACTCTGTATCTGAAAAATCCTCATAGTTGGCTGTATAGCTTCCTGTATAATCATCAATTCCTTTTTCTTTCGTACCTTGTAAGGATGAATTTCCGGTAAGTGCTATGGAACCAGCAGACTGAACAATATTGTTATACTGATCGAGAACTTCATCTTTTGTACAACCGGAAAGCACAGAAGCGCCCAACAGTATCAAGCATAATGATAGAACTATTTTCTTCACAGGTATCACCTTCCTTTCCTGCGTACAGCACGCTTTCCTTTTCCCTTGGAATTTGCCTGTTTACGGGATTTTATTTCTTTTTTGTTACTGGACATCAGTAACAACAGCACCGCCCAGAGAACCATGATGCCAACCCCAATGACTGCCAGCAAAGGATTCGGGGCTGTGGTTGTTCCGGCATATCCACTCATGTCAAAGCCCACTAAAATCAGCGCAGCAGAAAACGGATAGATGCTGGCAAGGATACCGCCTTTGAAGAACAGCATGCTATATCCAAGGAAAAACGCCAGAATGGAACCTCCCAGATATGCCCCTCGGATCTGCCCAAAAATCAAGATCAGCGGCATACAGACCAAATAGGTCGTCAGAGCTGCCAACACGATCTGTGTACCTCCATGAAAAAACACTTCCACTGTCAGTCCCGATAATCCAACCGTCAATCCAGTAATCAAGGTAACGCCAACGCTGTATATTCCCAGCAGGACTGCAAAAATCCCGACCCAAAAGAGCTTAGCTCCCAGCATTTTCGGCATGGAAACAGGAATTGTCATGATGTTTTTCAGCGTATCATGGGTGGATTCTCTGTCAATCAGCCAGCTGCCAATCATCACCAGTGAAATCGGAAAAAACATCTGCGTATTGCCCCAGACAACATTCTCAAACAGAGTGGAAAAATCATAGTTTGGATTTCGGTACTCCACCTCCACAATCAGCTGGCTCCCATATTGCACCAACGGACAGAGTGCAAGCGCCACCAGCCCCACCCAAAGTATTTGGCACCGGCGTAGCTTGAGCAATTCTGCTTTTAATAAATTCCACATAATTACACCCCCTTAGATTTCCTGGCGCCGGTAAACCAACGCAATCAGCGCAAGAAATACAACGGCTTCCACAACAATCACACCGAACACCTGAACACCATTCAGAAAATACGGACTGATCCGTTCCAACAAGTCTGCCAATTCCGCACTGGTCTGGCTTTGGTCATAAAATTGGAAGGTCCAGCGGAAAGCCAGCGGTCCCGGAAACAGGGTTCCGATATTCAAACCAAAAGGCTGTGTGAGGAACGCATCGCTCATCGAAAGGATATAATTTGCAGTCGTATAGAAAAAGGTAATCACGACCGACACGATATAGTTTTTATTAAGAAGAACAACGAGCAGGATACATGGAAGTGCGCCTACCCACATAATCAGCCCTTCTTCTATCCCAACGCCAAACAAGGTCCAAAACCCAACTGGCTCCCAGCCCTGAAACAGCAAAACCGCAAGATTTACCAATCCTCCAACTGCCATAAAGCCAACGGCAAACAATAGCAAAACCAGCATCTTGGACAGCACCAACTTGGTTCTGTTTATCGGTATGGTAACAAGGTTTTTTAGTGTGTCATTGTCCAGCTCCTCAAACAGCAGATTGGAAGCCAGTATCACAAGGAGCGGCATCAAAAGCAAATAAGCACTGAGCTGGAACAGGCTGGACATCACTCCATTTACAGCATCCACATCAGTGTTTACATCTGCCAGAAAGAAAGCATAAGCCAATGGCATGAAAACAGAAAGCAGCAGAGAAATAAATACCAAGGGCTTCCGTTTTAATTTCAAAAATTCGCATTTGATTAGTTTAAGCAATTCCTTCGCCCCCTGTCACACGCTTGAAGTAATCTTCAAGACTTTCTTCACAAGTATACGCCTCTGATACCTCCAATCCGTTTTCTACAAAGGCAGTTACAATTTTCCCCACAGGCAGATCAAGGTTGTGCAGGCGCAGATTGTGGTCGTCCTGTATGGAAAAATGGTTTTCATGGAAATTGCGTTCCAAAATTCTTGCCGCCTGTGCAGTATCAGAGAGTGTAAACCGGATATGCTTACTGCTTTTTTGCTCCAGTTCAGCAAGGCTTTCTTCTTCCAGCAATGCGCCGTGGTCGATAATTCCAATATCGTCAGCCAGCAGGGAAATCTCCGAAAGAATGTGACTGGAAATCAAAATGGTTTTTCCTCTTGCGTCGCAAAGCTCCCGAATAAAGGAGCGTACTTCTGCAATACCGATAGGATCGAGACCGTTGATTGGTTCATCCAAAATCAAAAGTTCTGGATCGTGCATAACGGCAAGGGCGATGGCAAGCCGCTGCTTCATACCAAGAGAATACTGAGAAAAGAGTTTTTTATCTTTGTAGGGAAGTCCTACCAAATCCAGAGCATCTTTGATGGCATGATTGTTTGGTACACCCCGCAGGGTAGCAAAGATACGCAGGTTCTCTGTGCCGGTCAGATTGGGATAAAAGCCGGGAGACTCAATCAGGCTACCGATACGGGGCAGCAACTTCTTTTCATTCCCCTGCAAAGATTTCCCCCAGATTTTGACCTCCCCGGAAGTCGGCTTCGTTAAGCCCAACAGCATTTTCATGGTAGTTGTTTTTCCGGCTCCGTTTCTGCCCAACAGACCATAAATTCTCCCACGCTTCACATGGATATTTAAGTCAGCCACACTCTTTTGCGAGCCATATTGCTTCGTCAGATTTTTTGTTTCAATGATGTAATTTGTATCCATATTCAAAACCTCCTGTTCTGTAAGGTATTCTATCACGCCAACCTTGCATTAACCTTGCCGCAACCTTGCATTAACCTTGCAATTTGAAATCCGGCAAAAATGACAAAGGTTCCCGCCATAAAGACGGGAACCCGCTTAAATCTCCAAAGGAAAAAGCAACATAAATTCAGTTCCTTCTCCCGGAAAGCTTTCAACTGTTATGCTTCCACCCATCTTTTCTACAAGCTGATGGACAATAGAAAGACCAAGTCCGCTTCCTTTTTCGGATCGTCCTTTATCACACTTATAAAGCCGTTCAAATATGTGTTTCAAATCGTCTTTCTCAATTCCTACTCCATTATCCGCCAGCAGCAGCTCCATGTTATTTTCCTTCTTTGACAGGACAATTTTGATTTTGTCTGCATGGCTGTGAGCGATTACATTTTGAATGAGATTGTTGACGATCCTCATATAGCTGTCCATATCCAATCTTACCCGGACAGGCTGTTCGGGAATATCAATGTCATAATCAACCTGTTTATCCTCAAAAATCGGTATCCAGTCAATCAGGATATTTCTTGTCAGCTCTGCGGCCTCAACGCTCTGGATTTCCAAAGCAAACTCGTTAGAATTTAACTTGAACCAGTCAAAGAGCACATCAATATATTCTTTCAGATCATGGGCTTTCCGTCGGGCGGTTTCAATATAATCATCCCGGTCTTTTCCTGTGACCAGTCCTTTGTGTGCAGCGTCAAGATACCCAATCAAAGTGGTAAGGGGCGTTCGCACATCATGGGAAAGGCTCGTCATAAGCTGGCGGTTGGTTTCCTCTGTCTGCCGTACAGTTGAAAGTCTGCTTTCATAGGACACAACGATCTCATTGATTTCATAGGCAAGAGGTGCTGTCAGTTCATTTGTTGCAGACAGAATACGCCGGTTGCCATTTCCGTTTTTCACATCAACCAGCACATCGGTCATTTCTGCTATTTGTTTTTTTACGCGCCGAACGAGAACGATGGAAGTCAGCACAGCCAAAACAGCAATCACAATGGACAAGAAAACGATGATTTCCATGCTGGCTACACCTCCTTATTAAACCGGTAGCCAATCCCTTTGACCGTTTGTATATATTTTGGGCTTGAAGGATTGACTTCTAATTTTTTACGAAGCCGACTGATAATCGCCATAATGTTACTGTCGTCATAGAAATATTCTTCGCCCCAAACTTCCTCATAAATCTGCTGTTTTGTCAAAATTTTTCCTTGATGCTTTGCACAGTACAGGAGCAGATCAAATTCCTTTGGTGGAAGTTCAAAAGTGCCATTTTCCGTCGTAACAGAACGATTTTCAAGGTCAATTTGCAATCCATCAAAATCCAGTTTTTGCACAGCTCCGGCTTGATGATTAAAACGGGTGTAGCGGCGAATGAGGGACGCAATACGGGCAATCAGTTCGTCCATATCAAACGGTTTTGTCAGATAATCGTCCGCCCCGGCCCGTAAGCCCCGCACTTTAGAAATGCTGTCATTTTTGGATGTAAACATCAAAATCGGCAGGCTGTTCTCTTTACGGATTTCTTCCAGCGTTTCAAAGCCATCCATACCGGGCATCATCACATCCAGCACTACAAGCTGATACTCCTGCTCTTTTAATTTCTGCAAGCCCTCTTTTCCGGTATTACAAAAATCAGCTTCTATGTTTTCTGCTTGTACGCTGCGTTTAATCAAAGCGCACAGTTCTCTGTCATCATCTATGATCAAAATTTTATTCATGGCGCAGCTCCTTCCCTTGTCTTGTCCGCCCATCAATCGGCTTCTCCGCAGTTTTAGGGATCAGCCAAACACCGGCCATTTTCACAGCGCCGGGGATACGCCCACCAGCACAATAATAATTTACCCTACGAGGTGTCACGCCCCACTTCTCG
This sequence comes from Oscillospiraceae bacterium, assembly GCA_025758045.1. Taxonomy (NCBI): domain Bacteria; kingdom Bacillati; phylum Bacillota; class Clostridia; order Eubacteriales; family Oscillospiraceae; species Oscillospiraceae bacterium. The sequence continues at coordinate 3,157,292 of CP107208.1, forward strand.
GCGGCCTCTTTTAATGTCATATAGTCCATTTCGCACCTCCACAGAGTACATTATAGTTCTCTTTCTCGAACAATGCAAGAAACGGAATGTGAATTATAAACTTCAACCAACCTGCATATAGCAACATTCCACGGGCAAAGTATGAATTATACAATGTAACTGGGTGATGTTATATGGCGAAAGTTGAAGATTGTCCCGGTTTTGAAACCTTCGGCGCAGATGTCAAAGCCGCACGAGAGGCAAAGCGTCTGGCACGAAAAACATTGGCAGAAATGGTTGGGATTGAATGGCGGTATCTTGCAAACATTGAGAATCAAGGTGCGATTCCGAGCCTGCCTGTGATGATCCAGTTGATTAAGGTCTGCGGACTTCCCGTGGAACGGTATTTTAACCCGGAGATCATGCGGGAAGAAAGCGAACAGCGGCAACGGGTCAGCCACAAGCTGAAGCTTTGCCCTGAAGAATACCTGCCGATTATCGAAGGTGCCATAGACGGGGCGCTCAAAATGGAACAGACTGCGAAGCAGAAGGAGGACGCATAATCGCGGCCTCCTTCTGGCGTTTCTGTATCATGATTCCCTGCACTTTTCCAAAAGTTCCCGGCACCTCCGCTGGATTTCTCCGGTTTCTGTCACAGTCAGGTCACGGTCATTTCCGGTAATCTTATCTTCCAGAAAGTTGGCGTATGTACCCAACAAAGCGTTCCGTAAATCCTCCGGGGTTTTCTGTATTTCTGCGCTGTACCAGTCATTCCGGTGGGGTTCCCATGCCATCAATGTATAACCGTGGCTGGTCTGAACCACTTCATACAGAGGGTCATCATCCAGATATGCCTGAAACACTTTCAAAACCTTTTCAAAGGTCAGCATTTCCCGCACCTCCCATTCAGCTGCAAATCAGTTCCTTGATTAAAATTTCCTCAATCTGTGCCGTTAATATGTTCATCAGCCCCACCCAATGCATAGGGTCACAGGCTTTCAGTTCCTCAGTGACACCCGCAACCTCCATCATGTGAGGTAACATGGCGTCCATACGCTCCCGCGCCGCCCGGTCAATCTCTAACAGGTGCGGATACAGCTTCTCGCTCATCAGCAGTTGGTTGTAGAGAATGGGGCGATGTTCCTTCAGGTAGGATTTTCGCATCCTGCCGTACTTGCCGATAGAAGTTTCCGGCTGTTCAGAAAGCTTTAGGTTGGGTATATCATAATCTCCACAACGAATGTAAGTCAACTTACTCATATTCATGCTCCTTTGCTCCGTGATGATTAGACTGCTGCGCTGGCTGCTATACTGCCTTTGCGCGGTTCTTCTTTTGGTAGCTGCCCGATAGTAGAAAAAACACCTTTTTTCATATCCTCAGCCCGGATCAGGGCTTTCTTAGCGTCCATTTCCGCTTTTTTCTTCGCCTTGATTTTGTCCTCATATCGTTTTTGTGCGCCGCTGGCTTTCCGCTTCAAATAGTTCTGATGAAGCCTGTCCTTGCGTTCTTCTTTTTTCCGCAGTTCTTCCTGTTCCTCCGGGGTTAAAGGAACCGGCTGTAAGGATGGTGGGATATAGCGTCCTAAAAAATTGAAGTAGATTTCAATTTCCTGCGTGGTGTCCTGACTGCCTTTTCGGGCGCGTTCATGGACAAGGATTTTCTCTACAAACTCGTTGAGCATGGTGTTTGTCAGCGTGTCAAAATTTTCGTACTTATCAATCAGGGCTATAAATTTCTCCGCTGATTT